>NZ_CADFEF010000018.1:0-163780 GCF_902833125.1 Burkholderia sp. BCC1640
CAAACGTCAAATCAGCTCTTGGCCTTCGGCATTTGCGACACCAGCGACAGCCCGATGTCCATACCCTCTACCTGGAAGTGCGGGATGATGAAGAGCTTGATGCGGAAGAAACCCGGGTTGTCCTCGATGTCCTCGACGGTCACCTTCGCGTCGCGCAGCGGGTGCGAGGCCTGCAGTTCGTCGCCCGGATCCTTCATCTCGGTCACGAGACCCTTGATCCAGCTGTTCAGCTCGAGCTCAAGCAGACGCCGATCCTTGGTCGTGCCGATGTTCTCGCGCTGGATCAGCTTCAGATAGTGGGCAATCCGCGACAGCAGGAAGATGTACGGCAGGCGTGCGTTGATGCGGCTGTTGGCCGTCGCTTCCTTCGTCTCGTACAGCGCGGGCTTTTGCGTCGAGCTGGCCGAAAAGAAGCACGCGAAGTCGTGGTTCTTGTAGAACGACAGCGGAATGAAGCCCAGATTCGCGAACTCGAACTCGCGCGTCTCCGGAATCAGCACTTCCGTCGGGATCTTCGGCTGCACGCCGGTGCCGAGGTCGTACAGGTGGACCGGCAGGTCCTCGACCTTGCCGCCAGCCTGCGGGCCGCGGATCTGCACGCACCAGCCGTTGTTCACGAAGCTGCGCACCATGTTGGCCGCGAACGCGAAGGAGGCGTTGACCCACAGGTACTTGTCGTGGTCCGGGCCCTTCACGGCTTCGTCGTAGTTGAACGCGCGTACCGGCGTCGTGTCCTTGCCGTACGGCAGGCGCCCCAGCACGCGCGGCATCGTCAGGCCGACATAGCGTGCGTCATCGGTGTCGCGGAAGCTCTTCCACTTGATGTACTCGGCGCGATCGAAGTAATTGCCGATGTCCTGAATGGCCGCCACTTCCTCCATCGACTGCTTGCCGAAGAACGCTGCGCCGACCGAGCCGATAAACGGCATGTGCGCGGCGGCCGCCACCTTCGAGATGTTGCGCAGGAGCGCCACGTCCATAGGCGAATTCTCGAACTCGAAGTCGCTGATCATCGCGCTGATCGGCTGGCCGCCCGGCGTGTCGTATTCCTCGATGTACGTCAGGCGATACAGGCCGCTTTGAATCAGTTCCGGCGTGTCCTCGAAATCGCGTTGCAGCGCATCCTTCGATACGTCCAGCACTTCGATACGCGCATTCTTGCGGAAGTCCGTGCGTGACACGAGCATCTTGAGACCGCGCCAACGGCCCTCGAGCGCCTGGAATTCCGGCGTATGCATCACGGCGTCGAGCTGGCGGCTGATCTGCCGGTCGAGCTGACCGATATGGAAATCGAGTAACGACTTGTCGAGACGGTCGACCGGCTTGCTTTCCTTCGCGATCAGGTTGAGCAGCGCGTCCATGCCGCGCGCGACGCGTTCGTCGGCCGATGCCTCCGACAGCGTGTCGTTATCTCGGAACGCTTCGAGCGGACGCGCCTCGGCGACCGTCTTCAGGTTGATCTTGTTGCACAGCGCGGCGTAGACGCTGTCGTTTTCGAGCACAACGGTCTCGGCTGCCCCCTGACGGGATTCGTTCTGTTTCATTGCTTGTCCTGTCTGCGTATGTAAAGCGATCTGGTTGCGGAATGCGGTAAAGGCTCGCTTGGGCCGGCCGCGTTCAGGCATGGCCTTCCGGTTGCGTCGCTGCCGTCGCGATCTGCGACAGCTCGCCGCGCAGCTTGTCAGACAGGCGCTTGTCCTTCAGGATCTTCTCGAACTCGCGGCGGAACGTGCCGTTGTCGAGCAGGTTGCTCTTCAAATCGCGCATCAGATTGCGCATCGCCAACATCGCCTGCAGTTCCGGGATCTGGCGCGCAACCTGTTCCGGCTCGAAGTCCTTCATCGAGCGGAACGACAGATTGACCGGCAATTCCGAGCCATCGCCGGCCAGGGTGTTCTCCGCGGCGATCTTGAGATCGGGCGCATAGTCCGCCAGGACCGCATCGAAGTTGTTCTTGTCGATGTTGACCTTCTTGCGCTCGGCCAGCGGCGCCTGCTCGCGGCCCGCGCTGAAGTCGCCCGCCACGAGCAGCTTCAGCGGCAGCTCGATCTTCTTCTGGGCGCCGCCCGTATGCAGATCCAAGGTAATTGAAACGCGACCTTTCGGAATTTCTCTCTGGAAGCTATCCATTTGCAATCCTTATTTGTTAATGGTCGAGCACGGCGCAGACGCACACCGCATCCGGCACGATGTCGACGTGGTCGCTACCTTGCGCACGTGTGCCAAGCACCTGAGGCACGGTGTGTCCCGATCGATTATTCATCGTGTGGTCTCCGTTCGTACGGCGAAATCGAACGGGACTTATACATGGTAAACACGGCATACGTCAAAGCTTGTTGCGTATTAGCCTCGAAATAAAAGCTCAATCAAATGTCAAATTTCATGTCTATTTTTCTGGATTTAACGTTCATCAACACCAATTCAGACAGTTCCCGATGCAATCACATCTGCGGTCAATTATCTCGGTATTTCATATTGCACCATATGCCCGCCATACAACGGTCACACCAGAATCTCAAAATAACCACAATTCCGTAATCTCAATAATAAAAATCCAAAAAAATGTACCTTCGTGGTTTTTACGATCTCACGATCCGCTACGATTCCAATTAGTAAACCAAACTACTTGGCTATTGCACTGCTCGATCAGGATCATGTATAGGCTTACGCACTTGAACCGATAACGAACAAACAGACCATACTCATGCGGATCGATAAACCGCTGTTCCACGAGGGGCTCATCCTGACGCAGCAGCACTTCCAGCAGCAGGCGCGCTGGGCCGAATTTGCACTCCATCAATTCGCGACGGCTGCGCTCGCGCAACCGTGGGGCACACTGGGCGTCGAGGTCGACGAGGAAGCACTGGCCACTGGCCGCATCAAGCTCACGCGACTCAAGCTTCGGTTTACGGACGGCACGCCGATCGATACGACCCTCGCCGATCCACTGCCTTCCGCGCGCGATCTGACTCAAGGCGTCCCCGCCGATCTGCAGAGCGTTGTCGTGCTCGCCGCGCTCGCACTGCCGAATGCGAACGGCAACAACTGCCGCTTCGACGAGGCCACGCTCGCGCGCCCACGCCGCTCGTACCGGGAGTTCGTCAAGGTCACGGACCTGAACGGGACGGGAGAAACGGAGATCGCGGCCGAGCGCCACGCTGTGCGCCTGCTGTTCGACTTCGAGTCACATGCGGACGACACGGTTTGCGCGATCGCACGGCTTACGCGAGGAACAAATGGCCAGTTCCAGATCGATCAGCGGTTCGTGCCGCCGTGCCTGACGCTCGGCAGTCATCCACTGCACCTTGAGCGCATCAATCGCCTGGCGGACATCCTGCATGCCAAGAGCCTCGCGCTCGGCGTGCGCCGCAGCGAGCGCATCGATCAGGTCGCCGAATACGGTGTCGCCGATGTGCAGCTCTTCTGGCTGCTTCACTGCATCCATGCCGCCTGGCCGCAACTGAGGTTGTTCGCCACCCACCCCGGCCGATCGCCGGAGCACCTGTACGCCACGCTCGCGCAACTGGCCAGCGCGCTGATGACCTTCTCGACTTCGTCTGATCTCACGGACATTCCGGCGTACGACCACGCGCGTGCCGACAAAGTGTTCACGAAGCTCGAAGCGATGATTCGCGACCTGCTCGACGCGATCATTCCGTCGCGCGTCGTGTCGATCGGCCTCACCCGCCAGAGCCCGACGACGTGGACCGGGCAGTTCCTCGACGAGCGGATCGTCGAAGGCGCTGCCGACTGGTACCTGTCGGTCAATGCGCCGACACCCGCCTTCACGCTCGTCGAGCAGTTCCCGCGGCTCTGCAAGATTGGCGCGCCGGACGAAGTCGAACACATCGTCAATTCCGCGCTCCTCGGCATTCCGCTCAAGGCCGTACAGCGTGTACCGGCCGCGATTCCGGTGCGGCTCGACAACCAGTATTTCGCGCTCGATTCGAATGATCCGGCGCATGCGCGCATGCTCGCCGCGCGCGCCTGTCAGATCTACCTGCCGGCGTCCGTGCCCGACGCCTCGCTCGAACTCTACGCGGTGCTTCGCTCATGAACGCCCTGACTTCTAGCCGTAGTGAAGCGGCCCTCCCGCAGGAAGCGCCTGGCGCCGGCCGCGTGCCGGGCAGCGGTATCCGGGACCTGCTGAGCAATACGGCGCTGCTCGTCACGACATTGGCGCCGGGCGGCCGGACGCGCGATGCGGACGAATTGCGCGAACACTGCGGACAGCTCATCAACCAATTCTCGACCGCGCTGCAGCAGCGCGGTTATCCGGACGACGTACGCAATGAGGCGCTGATCGCGCAATGCGGCTTGCTCGACGAGGTGGCGCTGCGGCATCTGCCGCTCGATGTAAGGTCCGAATGGGCCGGGAAGCCGTTGCAGGTCGAGCGCTTCGACCTGCACGATGCCGGCGAGCGCGTGTTCGACCGGCTCGAGGAGCGCATGCGAGAAACACCGCCGCAGACCGATCTGCTCGAGTGTTATTCGGCCATCCTCGGGTGCGGTTTTGTCGGCCGCTACACCCGTGACGCGCTCGAGGGGGAAGCAAAGCGCGCGGCGCTGATCGATTCATTGGATGCCCGGTTGAACAAGCTCCGCCCATCGTCGGACCGGCCGTTCATCACCGATCGCGCCGGCCTGCGCCTGTCCGACTGGTTCTACCGGCTGTCCCCGTGGGCGATCGCGGGTTTCGCTTGCGTAGCCGTGGCGATCGTCTGGGGCGCATGGGCCACGGGGCTCGACATGCAGGTTGCGCAACTCGTATCCGCAAAGGTCGCCCGGCCGTGAAATCCGACCTGCCTGTCCTGTCCGCGACATCGGCGCCGGCACCCGACCATCCTCACGAGGGGCTCGGCTACCCGTTCCGAGTGATGACCGTGTTCGCGACCGCGTCGGCGCTTGCGTTGATCTGGCTTGTGCTGCCGCTCGAGCGCGGCATGGTCTGGACGCTCACGGCGATCATCGGGCTCGTTGCCGTCGCGCTCATCGGGTGGCGCAGCCACCAGTTATTCCGCGTGCGTGAGCAAAGCGCACACATACTGGCGGCGCTCGGTGAGGCGACCGCGGAGATCCCCGTCAAACTTCGCACGCGCATGCCGTTGGTGCTCGTGACGGGCGACGGCTTGTCGGCGCTGTTCAACCGAGCTGGAGAAGCACGACATGCGCACGTCGGCGACGGCGGGATCTGGCTGCGCGTCGACCGCGTGCGGGATCTGCCACGGCTGGCCGTGGCGGTCAGGCAGTGGCGCGATGGACGCGCGCCGGACGGCGTCGTGCTGACGGTCGCGCCCGCCCTGCATACGGGAACGGACATGCTGACACAACAGCTGCGTGCCGTACGGCAGGCGTTCGCCGATGCGGCGCGCATGCTCGGCGTGAGATTGCCCGGGTATGTTGCGATCTACCAGCGGCTTACGACCGGCCCCGCCAGTCCCGCGATACCGCAGTGGTACGGGGTGTCTTCCGCTACCCACCTGGTGGACGCGGGCCGTTTCGAACCGGTGATCCGTGCCGCCGAGAACGAGATGCAGCACGCGGCCGGAGAACAGACCACGGCGGTTCGCACCGCGGCCCTCGCATCGATCATCGGATGGACGCAGCGGGTCGTGATCGGCGCACTGACGGATCGTCATCATCCGGCGACGCCCTCGACACTGTTCGGCGCCGGCTGGATCAACTGCGGCCCCGAGAGCGGAACGGGGAACCCTTGGGAACGTGACGTCGAGATGCAGACCCGGGTGATGCGGGCCGATGCCAGCGCCTCGCCACTGCCGTGGCCGCTGCCGCAACCGTTGATCGAGGCGATGCCTCATCGGCATTGGATATCGCCACGCATGGCGGCCATCGCTCATGCGCTCGCGTTGCTGGCGTGTGCGGCCGCTGTCGCCTTCTGGGGCGCCGCAAAAAATAATGAGGCGTTGCTGACGCGTATCAGCACCGATCTCGATCGGTATTCGATGACCCCGGCCGCGCACGATGCCGCGAAGCGCGACGCATTGAAGGTCCTCATCGCCGATCGCGACCGGCTCGACTTGTATGCGCGCACGGGTGTTCCGCTGCGCCTGTCGTTCGGCATGTACCGGGGCATGCACGTGATGCCGGCGCTGAACGACGCGATCGCCTCCTACGAACCGCCCCCCGCCCCGCCGCCGCCCGCCGTCGTCACGCTGGACAGCATGTCGCTGTTCGACAGCGGCAAGTCCCGACTGAAGTCAGGCACCACGCGCGCGATGGTCGGCGCGCTCGACATGATCAAGGCGCATCCCGACAAACGGATTCTCGTCGCGGGCTACACCGACAACGTCGGCAATCCGGATAGCAACCTCAAGCTTTCGACGGCGCGCGCGCAAGCCGTGCGCGACTGGCTGATTGACGGGTCTGGTATTCCGGCCACGCAGTTCGCCATCCAGGGCTACGGCGTAACGCGACCGATAGCGGACAACGACACGCCCGACGGGCGCGCGCGAAACCGACGCGTCGAGATCACGCTGATCCCGGACGTCGGCAAATAGAAACAGTTTTACCCCCGGAGCAAACCACTTCGGGATTCTGAGGCTCGGGGGCTGACTCCGAGTATTGGTAGCAGTACGAAAAAATGGAGTGAAAGATGGCAATTCCGGCATATATGTGGCTCAAGGACGACGGTGGCGCCGACATCAAGGGCTCGGTGACGGTTCAGGGCCGCGAAGGCAGCGTCGAGCTCGTCGAATTCGGTCACGGCGTGCACATCCCGACCGATGGCAACACGGGCAAGCTGACTGGGACGCGCGTTCACAAACCGATCACGCTGACCAAGGAAACCGACGCGTCGACGCCGTACCTGTACAAGGCGGTAACAAGCGGCCAGACGCTGAAGTCGGTTGAGATCAAGTGGTACAAGATCGACGACGCGGGCAAGGAAAAGGAGTACTTCAACACCAAGCTCGACAACGTGAAGGTCGTCGCCGTGAATCCGGTGATGCACGACATCAAGAACCCGGACTACGAGAAGCACAACCACCTCGAGAACGTCGAGTTGCGCTACGAGACGATCACCTGGTCGTACAAGGACGGCAACATCATCCACAAGGATACGTGGAGCGAGCGTTCCTGATCCTGACCGATTGGTCGGAACCGACTGGCTCCCTGGCGGTTCCTTTGCCGGCCTGACCGATTCAGGCTGGCCTTTTTACATCCGCGAGTGGCGCGCCCAACGGCTGCCGCCGCCCCAATCCCGACCGCCCTGTCATGACTCTGCGAGACACCACTCACTTGCTCCGCCAGCTCAATCCGCACTGCGCGAAAACACTCGAGGCGGCCGCGAGCCTATGCCAGGGTCGGCTTTCGGACGAAATCACCGTCGAACACTGGCTGCTGAAGTTGATCGAGGCAGGCGACGGCGACATTTCGGCGGTCCTGCGACACTACGGGATCGATATCGATGCCGTCTGGAATGCGCTGATCGCCGCGATCGAGCACCTGCCCCGCAACCTGCGCGGCAAGCCGGCGCTTTCGCCACAACTGGCAACGATGCTGCAGGATGCGTGGCTTCGCGCATCGCCCGAGGGTGACGATGCGTCGATCCGGTCAGGTAACCTGTTGCAAGCGATCGTCGACGCGCCGCACGTGTTGCGCGCGCAGAATGCATGGCCGCTGCTGTCGATCAGCAGCGCACAGATTGAGCGGCTCCTGCCGCGTCTCGCGCACCGCTCCTGCGAAAGCAGGCTCGACGAACACGAAGCCGATGCCTGCGAGCCGGTCACGGCGATGTCTAACGATGCGCGTGCGGGCGTGCCAACGGCTACCGAAACCCATGCGCCCCGACGGACGACCGAGGGCGACGCACTCGCCCGCTTCGCGATCGACCTGACCGACAAGGCCCACAACGGCCAGATCGATCCGGTGTTCGGCCGCGATCGCGAGATCCAGCAGATGGTCGACGTGCTCGCGCGGCGGCGCAAGAACAATCCGATCCTCGTCGGCGAGCCCGGCGTCGGCAAGACCGCGCTCGTCGAAGGCCTCGCGTTGCGCGTCGCAGAGGGGAGCGTGCCGAACGTGATTCGAAATGTACGCATCCTCACGCTGGACCTGGGTTTGCTGCAGGCCGGCGCCGGCGTGAAGGGCGAATTCGAGCAGCGCCTGAAGAACGTGATCGACGAAGTGCAAGCGTCGCCCGTGCCGACCCTGCTGTTCATCGACGAAGCGCACACGCTGATCGGCGCGGGCAATGCCGCCGGCGGCGCCGACGCAGCGAACCTGCTTAAGCCCGCACTCGCGCGCGGCGAGCTGCGCACGATCGCGGCCACTACGTGGTCCGAGTACAAGGAATACTTCGAGCGCGACGCCGCGCTCGAGCGCCGTTTCCAGATGATCAAGGTCGATGAGCCCGACGACGACACAGCGTGCCTGATGCTACGAGGGCTCAAGAGCCGATACGCGACATACCATAATGTCCACATCAGGGATGAGGCGCTCGTCGCCGCGGTCAAGCTCTCGCGCCGCTACATTCCCGCGCGGCAGTTGCCGGACAAGGCGGTTGACCTGATCGATACGGCCGCCGCCCGCGTACGCATGGGTCTGGAATCTCCGCCGGCGGAGCTGCAGCGCGCCCGGGCCGCGGTCTCCGCGCTGGAACTGGAAGTCGACATGCTCGAAGCCGATCAGCAAGCCGGTATCGACGGTGCGGACGCACGCCGTGCCGCGCTTGACGCAGCGCTCGCAAACGCGAAGGCAACGCTGGCTGATTTGCACGCGCGCTGTGAGCAGGAGTGCAAGCTCGTTCAGGCGCTGCACGAACAACGCGACCTTGATCCATCCAAGCGCGACGACGCGTCGCTGGCGCACGCACGCCACGCGCTCGCCAGCGTGCAGGGCAAGGCGCCGTTGATCTTCGCCGACGTCGACGCCCAGGCGATCGCGCGCGTGGTCGCCGAGTGGACCGGCGTGCCGGTCGGCAATCTGGTCGAGGATGAACTGCGGAGCCTCCTCGCGCTCGAAGCTCAGCTCGCCACGCGCGTGGTCGCACAGGACGACGCGTTGGCTGCACTGGCCGAAAGCCTGCGTACCGCGAAAGCGGGACTCAAGAACGAGCATGCGCCGCTCGGCGTCTTCCTGCTCACGGGGCCATCGGGCGTCGGCAAGACCGAAACGGCGTTGGCTCTGGCCGACCTGCTGTTCGGTGGGCAAGGTGCGCTTACGACGATCAACATGTCGGAGTACCAGGAATCGCACACGGTGTCGCAGTTGAAGGGCTCTCCGCCCGGCTATGTCGGCTATGGTCGCGGCGGGATCCTGACCGAGGCCGTGCGGCAACGCCCGTACAGCGTCGTGCTGCTCGACGAAGTCGAAAAGGCGCATCGCGACGTGCTCGACCTGTTCTATCAGGTGTTCGACCGCGGCATGATGCGCGACGGCGAAGGGCGCGAGATCGATTTCCGCAATTGCGTGATCCTGATGACGTCCAACCTCGGTAGCGTCCAGATCGACGAGGCGACTGCCGATGATGCCGAAACATCGCAAGCCGACCTGATCCAGGCCATTCATCCGCAACTCGTGTCGCACTTCCAGCCGGCTCTGCTCGCGCGCCTCCAGACACTGGTTTACCGGCCGCTCGACGTGACCGCACTCGCTTCGATCGTACGTCTGAAGCTCGCCAAGGTCGCCGACCGCTTGCGCAGGCAGCATGAGGTCGAGCTCACGTGCGACGACCCGCTGATCGGCACAATGGCCGAGCTGTGCCTTGCTCGCGAATCCGGCGCGCGCAATGTCGATGCATTCCTCAATCAGCGCATTCTGCCCGCCGTGTCCCGTGAGTTGCTTGCGCGCATGGCTGCCGGCAACACGCCGGCCCGGATCTTGCTCGCGAGTTCGGCCGATGGCAACGTGACGATCGACTTCGTCGATCGCGACAACAACACTGTCGTCGGCCATCCGGCGCCCGCGGCGATGATCGCATAACAGGAGCGACACCGTGCCGGCAGGCCCATCCCTTTATGACATGCTGCTCGGGCAGATCGGTGGCGAACCGCTCGATGCGTACGACGACCGAACGCTGGAATGCTTGAGCGTGCAGCAAAACGTGCGGCGCATCCTGAACACGCGCGCCGGCGCGCTCAAGCATCTGCCTGACTACGGTCTGCCGGACCTGACGAACATCTACAAGGCGCTGCCTGCGTCCGCGCACATGCTCAAGGAGCAAATGGAAGCGACGCTGCTGAAATTCGAGCCACGCATCCGTTCGATCGACGTCGAGATCCTCGAGAACGACGACCCCGGCGTGCTCGTGAGTTTCGAAATGACGTGCCATCTGAAGAAGGCCGGACTCGTTCGGTTCGGCACGTACTTCGAGCCGCCCGGGCGGATGCGGTTGGAGCGAATGCAACAGGCGAAATCCGGCAGATATTGACCGTTCCACAAATCGCGACATCGCCAAAGTGTGGCCTGCTTCCAGTAAGGAGCGGCCGAGGACGCCGACGTCAATCGCGTTGCCGTTCAGGCTTTCGGCGACGGGCGTGGCCGCCTGGAAGTGCTTCCACTCAATCGTGTACGGCAGAGCCTTCAGCACGCCGGGAACACCGTCCACCGGGCTTCACGGCAAGTCGTTCGAATGATTCCTCGATAGATATTTCGTGCACGAAATAAATCCTGATATATATTTCGCATACGAAATACCTACCCGAACGAGGACGGCTATGACGTCGGAACCTGTCGAGTTTTGCGCCGCCGACGGCTATACGCTGCGCGGCACGCTGTGGTCGCCGGACGCGCCGCCGCGCGCGCTGGTGTTGATCCATCCGGCCACCGCCGTGCCGGAGCGGCTGTACGCGGGCTTCGCGCGCTTCCTGACCGAACGCGGCTTCGCGGCGCTGACTTACAACTATCGCGGCATCGGCGCGTCGCGGCCCGCGCGGCTGAGCGCGCTGCAGGCCAGCATGCGCGACTGGGTCGAGCTCGACGTCGGCGCCGCGATCGCGTGGGCGCGCGATGCGTACGCGGGGTTGCCGCTGCTGGCGGTCGGGCACAGCGTCGGCGGCCACGCGATCGGGCTGTCGGCCGGCACCGCGCATCTGCGCGCGGCCGTGCTCGTCGCCGCGCACGCGGGCAGCACGCGGCTGATTTCCCGCGCGGCCGAACGGCTGAAGGTGCGGCTGATCCTGCGCGTGCTCGGCCCGCTCGCGTCCGCGCTGCTCGGCTACGTGCCCGGCAAGCGGCTCGGGCTCGGTGAGGACCTCCCCGCCGGCGTGTTCCGCGAGTGGAGCCGCTGGACCACGTTGCCGCGTTACTTCTTCGACGATCCGACGCTCGGCGCAGCCGAGCGCTTCTCGAAGCAGCAGTTGCCGATTCTCGCGCTCGGCTTCGACGACGATCCGTGGGCAAACCCGCCCGCGATCGACCTGCTGGTAAGCTACCTGACCCGGGCGGCCGTCGAACGCCGCCAGATCGATCCGAACGCCGCGGGCAGCGGACCGGTCGGACACATGGGCTTCTTCCGCAGCCGGCCAGGCACCGTGCTGTGGCCAGCAGTCGCCGACTGGCTCGCGCAGGCGCTCGACGCGCAGCGCGCCGCGGGTCGACCGTCCCTTTCCATTGCAGCCGGGAACCGAGCTTGAGCGAAGACCGACGACTGTTTTTCCTGTTGAACATCGGCCAGCGGCGCGTGCAGCGCTGGGTCGACCGCAAGGCCGAAACCGATGCGCGCGCCAGCGCCGCGCAGGCCGGCGTGCTGTTCTGCCTCGCGAGGCAGGACGGCGCGCTGATCGGCGAAGTCGGCGCGGCGCTGCAACTGGCGCCGTCCGCGATGACGGGGCTCGCCGACCGGATGGCGAAGGCCGGCCTGCTCGCGCGGCACGCCGATTCGGACGACGGGCGGGCAACGCGCCTGTTCCTGACTGACGAAGGACACGCGGCGCTCAAGCGTGCGCGCGTGGCGCTGCGCGAGCTGAACGGCAAGCTGTGCGACGGGTTTTCCGACGAGGAACTCGACGTCGTCGCGCGCTGGCTGCACGCGTTGCAGGACCGCTTTCCGGCCGATCGCTGAACGGCGCCGGCGGTGCGCTGCATTGGCACGATGCAGCGTAATCGATAGCGATTCCGATTCGCGCTTTCGATTCGGTTTCCGAACTTTCCGGCGGCAAATTTTGCGTTCTGGATCCGCCGCTTCGGCAACGCTTTCCGGCTACGTCCTGTTACAAAAAATTGCCTGCCGCGCCGCATATCGATCGCCTACATTGCTATCCACTTCGACGCATTCGTCGTATGCACGGACTGGCCTTCCCGTCGCGTCTGCATCCCGGGACGCACCCGACAAGCAATGAAAACGAACAGGTGTCTTGACCGACGTGCTGGCGGCATCCAGCACACGCGGAGTGCGATGACTGAAGCGGCTTCCTGAACGACACGATCCGACGCGTGGCACGGCATCCATTGCCGCCGCGTACCGGCGCGCGACGTGCCGCTGTGCCGTGACATCGCCGCCGCACGTGAACGAGGAGCAGTCCCATGCGACGCACGATGGTGTCCCACTCGCTTGTCACCCGCTTCACCCGCCTGTCCGCCGCGACGGCAATGGCGATGGCCGCCGCCGCGGCCGCGCATGCCGACCCCGTGGTCGTGTCCGGCCCGAGCCCGTTCGCCGCCTGCACCATCGGCGGCCCCGGCACGAACTACGTGAACGCCGAGGTCGAACCATGGCTCTCGGTCAATCCGGCGAACCCGACCAACATGATCGGCGTGTGGCAGCAGGATCGCTGGTCGAACGGCGGCGCCCACGGGCTCGTCGCCGGCTATACGTTTGACGGCGGCGCGACCTGGGCGCGCACGCCGCAACCGTTCAGCGCCTGCGCGCCGGGCGGGCTCAAGTACGAGCGCGCGTCGGATCCATGGGTGTCGTTCGGGCCCGACGGCACCGCGTATTCGGTATCGATCTCGTTCAACCAGTCGAACAACGGCAATGCGGTCGCGGCCTCGGTGTCGACCGACGGTGGACAGACGTGGAGCAGCCCGGCCGTGCTGATCGCGAACGACGAACCGACGACGCAGTTCTTCAACGACAAGGAATCGGTGACAGCGAACCCGGTGAAGGCCGGCACGGCCTACGCGGTGTGGGACCGCCTCGAGCTGCCGAACGGCAACCCGTACGCGAACCTGCACACACAGGCATATCGCGGGCCGACGTTCTTCTCGAAGACGGTCGACGGCGGCAAGACGTGGAGCAGAGCGAACGTCATCGTCAATGTGCCGTCGCGTCAGCAGACGATCGGCAACCAGATCGTCGTCGCCCCGAAGACCGGTACGCTCTACGACTTCTTCGACCTGATCCAGCCGCCGTTCAGCAAGGCGGCCGGCAAGGTCGCGTTCATCAAGTCGACCGACGACGGCGCGACCTGGACGAAGCCGCAGGTGATCGCCGGGCTGCAGACGGTCGGCGTGACCGATCCGAACACCGGCGAACCGGTACGCACCGGCGACATCATTCCGGAACCCGCGATCGATCCGGCATCGGGGCAGCTGTACGTCGTCTGGCAGGACAGCCGCTTCAACGGCGGCAACTACGACGAGATCGCGCTGTCGACGTCGAAGGACGGCGGCGCGAGCTGGAGCGCGCCGCTGCAAGTGAACACGCCGACCGGGCGTGCCGCGTTCAATCCGTCGGTGCGCGTCGACAATGCCGGCTCGGTGATGGTCACCCACTACGACTTCCGCGACCTGCAGGCCGGCAATACAACGACGCTGCCGACCGGGTTCTGGCGCAAGATCTCGCATGACGGCGGCACCACGTTCGCCGACGAGCGGCGCGTCGGCGGCCCGTTCGACATGAAGCTCGCGCCGAACGCGGAAGGTTTCTTCATCGGCGATTACCAGGGGCTCGACGTGCTGCCGTCGTCGTCGTTCCACCCGTTCTTCGTCCAGACCAACGCGGGCAACCTGACGAACCGCACCGACGTGTTCTTCGCGCCGTGATGCGCGCATGAGCGCAGCGCTGCCGCGACGTCCCTCGCGTCGCGGCAGCGTGCCCGCATGCGCGTCAATGCATGTCGGTCAGCACGATGCGGCCGTCGACCTTCCCGTCGCGCAGCCGCGCGAATATGTCGTTGATGTTGCCGAGCCGGTCGCGATGGATGTGCGCGCGCACCAGTCCGTCCGCCGCGAAGTCGAGCGATTCCTGCAAATCGCGACGCGTGCCGACGATCGAGCCGCGCACCGTGATGCCGTTCAGCACGGTCGAGAAGATCGGCAACGGGAAATCGCCGGGCGGCAAGCCGTTGAGCGCGACCGTGCCGCCGCGCCGCACCATCCCGAGCGCCTGCGCGAACGCGCTGCGCGACACGGCCGTGACCAGCACGCCATGCGCCCCGCCGATCTCCTTCTGGATGACCTTCGCCGGATCGTCGGTCGACGCATCGATCGTCAGTTGCGCGCCGAGCTGGCGCGCAAGTTCGAGCTTGGCCGGAGACACGTCGATCGCCGCGACGTGCAGGCCCATCGCGCGCGCGTATTGCACGGCCACGTGGCCGAGCCCGCCGATACCGGAAATCGCGATCCACTGGCCCGGACGCGTATCGGTGACGCGGATGCCCTTGTACACCGTCACGCCCGCGCACAGGATCGGCGCGATCTCGTCGAACGCGACCTGCGCCGGCAGATGGCCGACGTAGTCGGGATCGGCCAGCACATATTCCGCATAGCTGCCGTTGACCGAATAGCCGGTGTTCTGCTGCCCGTGGCAAAGGGTTTCCCAGCCGGTGTGGCAGTACTCGCAGTGACCGCATGCCGTGTAGAGCCAGGGTACGCCGACGCGGTCGCCCTCGCGCACGTGCGTGACGCCCGCGCCGACCGCCGCGACGACGCCCACGCCTTCGTGTCCGGGAATGAACGGCAGCGTCGGCTTCACGGGCCAGTCGCCGTCGGCTGCGTGCAGGTCCGTATGGCAGACGCCCGACGCCTTGATGTTGACGAGGATCTGGCCTGCGCCCGGCGTCGGGATCGGCACTTCCTCGATGCGCAACGGTTCGCCGAACGCGTGCACCACGGCCGCTTTCATGGTTTGAGTCATGCGTCGCTCCTGTCTGGTCGATGACCGCGCCAGTATCCGGGCTCGAAACCGCAACGCATTGATACGCATCAACGGGGCAGAAATCGTGCGCGCCCGCGGCGGATTCATCGCGAGACATGGTTCCTCGCGTCACCGGCCCCGCTGCCGGTTTGACGTACCGCCTCTGTTTTCTCAGCCATTTCGGCAGGTTGTCGGAAACCCCGTGGCCCACCGTCATTCCGCTTGGAATTCGAAATGATATAACATATC
The DNA here is from genome assembly GCF_902833125.1 of Burkholderia sp. BCC1640. Lineage (NCBI taxonomy): Bacteria > Pseudomonadati > Pseudomonadota > Betaproteobacteria > Burkholderiales > Burkholderiaceae > Burkholderia > Burkholderia sp. BCC1640. Next base: position 15,287 of record NZ_CADFEF010000018.1, read on the forward strand.
ATTTCGCGAGCTCGTCCACCTGCAGCCGTTCCATCCGGGTGGCCGGGTTACGCCGAGTCATATCCAAACGGGTCACTTCGCGCCGCAGACGCAACAATATATCGTATCCAGCCGTGACCCACATGACTCGTTTCCCGATCCGATTCCAACCGATTCACCGACCATGCGCGACCTCCCTCGTCTACCGCTTCGCCCGCTCCCGCCCGTTTCGCTGATGCTGTTCGCCGCCGTCGCGCACGCGCAAGCCGATACGCCCGCCTCGTCAACGCCGACGCACACCACGCCGCTCGCGCCGATCTTCGTGACCGCGAACCCGCTCGGCGACACCGAGCTGATCTCGCCGACCGTGCAACTGTCCGGCGACGCGCTGACGCGCCGCCAGGCCGATTCGCTCGGCGAAACGCTCGATGGCCTGCCCGGCGTGTCGACCACCACCTACGGGCCGATGGTCGGCCGCCCGATCATTCGCGGGATGGACGGCGACCGGATCCGGTTGCTGCAGAACGGCGTCGCCGCCTACGACGCGTCGTCGCTGTCGTACGACCACGCGGTGCCGCAGGATCCACTATCGATCGAACGCGTCGAGATCGTGCGCGGGCCGGCCGCGCTGCTGTATGGCGGCAACGCGGTCGGCGGTGTCGTCAACACGATCGACAACCGGATTCCGCGCGAGGCGATCGAAGGCGTAACGGGCGCGCTCGACGCGCGCTACGGCGGGGCCAATTCGATGCGCGCGGGCGCCGCGCAGGTCGAAGGCGGCAACGGCCGCTTCGCGTTCCATGTCGACGCATTCGACCGGGAAACGAGCAAGCTGCGCATTCCCGGCTACGCGCGCAGCAGCCAGCAACGGGCGATCGACGGCCCCGACACGCCGCAACCGTACGGTAACGTGCCGAACAGCGACGGCCGCGTGCATGGCGGCGCGCTCGGCGCGTCGTACACGTGGGCCGATGGCTTCGCGGGCCTGTCGTACAGCGGCTACGAGTCGAACTACGGCTCCGTCGCCGAGGACGACGTGCGCTTGCGGATGCGCCAGGAACGCCTCGCGCTCGCGTCCGAGGTGCGCAACCTGAGCGGTCCCTTCACGAAGCTGAAGTTCGACTTCGCGTACACCGACTATCGCCACAAGGAAGTCGACAACGGCGCGACGGCCACCACTTTCCGCAACCGCGGCTACGAGGCGCGCATCGAGGCGCGGCATCGCAAGATCGGCCCGTTCGAAGGCGCGATCGGCGTGCAGTTCGGCCAGAACACGTTCTCGGCGCTCGGCGACGAGTTGCTCGTGCCGTCCACGCGCACGAACAGCGTCGCGCTGTTCGGCCTCGAGGAATGGCAGGTCGCCCCCGCGCTGAAGCTGAGCCTCGGCGGGCGCTTCGAGCACGTGAAGGTCGATCCCGATCCGGCCGGCGTCGAGAAATTCGCGCTCGCGCAGTCGCGCGACTTCAATGCCGGCAGCGTATCGGCCGGCGCGCTGTTCTCGCTGACGCCCGTGTGGTCGGTCGCGGCGAACGTCGCGTACACGGAACGCGCGCCGACCTTCTACGAGCTGTACTCGAACGGCCCGCACGACGCGACCGGCCAGTTCCTGATCGGCAACCCGAACGCGTCGAAGGAAAAGGCCGTGTCGACCGACCTGTCGCTGCGCTATGCAAGCGGCCCGAACCGCGGCAGCGTCGGCGTGTTCTACAACCGCTTCTCGAACTACCTGACCGAGTACAACACGGGCCGCATCGTGAACGGCGACGGCGAACCGGTCGCACCCGGCGCCGGCGATACGCTCGACGAAGCAATCTATCGCGGCGTGCGCGCCGAATTCTACGGCGTCGAACTCGACGGCAAGTGGCGCGCGTTCTCGCGGCGCGGTCACACGGTCGATCTTGAACTGACCGCCGACTACACGCATGCACGCAACGTCGACACCGGCCAGCCGCTGCCGCGCATCGCGCCGCTGCGCGCGACGCTCGCGGCCGATTATGGCTACGGCCCGTTCGGTGCGCGCGCGCAGGTCACGCACGCGTGGTCGCAGCACCGCGTGCCCGACAACGACTTTCCGACCGACGGTTACACGTCGCTCGGCGTGATGCTCACGTACAAGTTCCGTGTCGGCGCGACGCACTGGCTCGCGTACCTGCGCGGCGACAACCTGACGAACCAGGAGATCCGCTATGCGACCTCGGTCGTGCGCGGCTTCGCGCCGCAAGGCGGCCGCAGCGTGATGGCCGGCCTGCGCACGACGTTCTGATCGCCGGACGGCCCGCGGCGCCGGCCGCGGGCCGGATCGAACGGGCATGCATTCGTAGACCAGTTTTACGGGGCCGAATCGGGCGTTCCCCAACGTCCGACCGTAAATGCGCGATTCACCCGTAAATCGACGAACATGCCAATCGGACGATTTTGGAAACCGACCGGAACTTATTAACTTTCGCCAAAAGGCGATATTTATATCCGCGTATGAACGCGACGATCATCGGTGATTCCCGAGCCTTTCTCCGGATCGGGAACGCCCGACCGGCGGGGATTCCAGCGAAAAAAGAATAAATATCAGGGTTTTCGATGGGTAAAGAAATATCCGGCATTCCCGTTAATGACGGCACGGGCCTGCACGCGGTCGAACAATAAATTCCCATCACCAACCACTCGCACGGGGGCACATCGTGAAAATCGCCAGAATAACCATCAAGACAAAACTGCTTGGCGGCTTCGGTTTGCTCGCCGTGGTCGTCGTGATCGTGTCGGGCATGGCGCTGAAAGCGCTGTCCGATACGAACGACGAGTTTTCCCGGTACATGAACGGCGTCAATGCGCGCGCAAACTTGTCCGCGCAAATCCGTACGGCGGTCGACCGGCGCGCGATCGCCGCGCGCAACCTGGTGCTCGTGACCACACCTGCCGACATCCAGCTCGAACTGGCCGAAGTGCAGCAGGCGCACAAGGACGTGCAGGACCGTCTCGCGAAGCTGAAGGACATGATGGCGAACGCGACCGACACGACCGACCGCGCGCGCGAACTGGTCGCCGAGATCGGGCGCGTCGAAGCGAGCTACGGGCCGGTTGCGCTGAATATCGTCGGGCTCGCGCAGGCCGGCAAGAAGGACGAGGCAACCGCCGATATCGACAATCGCTGCCGTCCGTTGCTCGCGCAACTGGTTCGCGCAACCGATGCGTACGCAACCTATACGCACGAGCGCGAAGTCGCGATCGCGCAGGCATTCGCGGATCGCTACGCGATCGAGCGCAACCTGCTGCTCGCCATCTGCGCAATCGCGATCGTGGTGGCGGCTGGCGGCGGCCTGTGGCTGACGCGCAGGATCACCGCACCGATCGTCGCGGCGGTCGACGTCGCGCGCACGGTGGCCAACGGCGATCTCGGCAGCCGCATCAGCGTGAGCGGCAACGACGAAACGCGCGACCTGCTCGACGCGCTGTGCACGATGAATGCGCGGCTGATCGACATCGTCGGTCGCGTCCGCGATTCGTCGAACAGCATCGCGCATGCGGTGGGCGAAATCGCATCGGGCAATCTCGACCTGAGCCAGCGCACTGAGGAACAGGCCGCATCGCTGCAGGAAACCGCCGCGACGATGGAGGAATTCACGTCGACGGTGCGCCTGAACGCGGAGAACGCGCAGCAGGCGAGCACGCTCGCCGCGAATGCGTCGGACGTCGCGCTGCGCGGCAGCGCGGTGGTCGGCCGCGTGGTCGATACGATGACGGAGATCGGCAACAGCTCGTCGAAAATCGCGGACATCACCGGGATCATCGAAGGCATCGCATTCCAGACCAACATTCTCGCGCTGAACGCGGCCGTCGAGGCGGCACGCGCGGGCGAACAGGGCCGCGGCTTCGCGGTGGTCGCGAGCGAGGTGCGCAGTCTCGCGCAACGTTCGTCCACCGCCGCGAAGGAAATCAAGGAACTGATCTCGGCATCGGTACAGACGATCCAGGACGGCTCGGCGCTCGCGGGCGAAGCCGGCAAGACGATGTCGGACGTAACGCGAGCCGTCGCGCGCGTCACCGACATCATGGGTGAAATCGCGGCCGCATCGGCCGAACAGAGCCGCGGCATCGATCAGGTGAACCTGACGATCACGCAGATGGACGAGACGACGCAGCAGAACGCGGCGCTCGTCGAACAGGCCGCGGCCGCGTCGAAATCGCTCGAGGCGCAGGGTCGCGATCTGTCGGAGACGGTGTCCGCATTCCGGATGCCGGCCGGCGAACATACAGCATCGACACGCACGCGCACGCATGCGGCCGACGGCGCATCGCACTGGCAAGCTGCCGCCGCGTAACGCGTCACGCGTCGCTCGAAACACGATGCGCGGCCGCGCGGTACGCGGTCCGGCCGCGCATCGCCCCGCCTGCGTGCGACGGTCGTCGTGCTCGTTCGGACCTGAAACGCCAGGCGTCGCGCGGCACGCATTCTCTCGCGCGTCGACCACGCGCATCGCGCTCGATCGAAGCAATTTCGATCGACGCCGAATACGATCCCTTTCTCCGGAATCGCCGCTTCCCGTTGCACACGTTGCCGCGCAATTTCCGGTCCCGCCCCATACGCGACGCAGCATGTAATGAACCGACGTGCGAATTCGCCGATCGCGGTCATGCACTTTTAAATCAGCCGAATGACGAGTATGCTTAAAAAAGCACTCCACGTTCGAACGGCGAATCGCATGCCCTGATTCCCGTCCGCTCGTATCGCGGCCCCATCGCGCCACGCGTCGATGGCGGCGTCCGCCTCGCGCCCTGGCCGCACGAACCTTCCCCAACCATTCGCAGGAGAGCTGGTGAGCCGACTCGTCGTCGTATCCAATCGTATTGCAGATCCCCGTAAAGCCGCGGCAGGCGGGCTTGCCGTGGCCGTGAAAGACAGCCTGCAGGAATCGGGCGGCGTCTGGTTCGGGTGGAGCGGCAGGTTGCGTGGCGAAGGCGAACGCCCCGCGCACGGCGACGACGTGCAGATCCAGAATGTCGGCGGCATCCAGCTCGCGACGATCGATCTCGATCCGCAGGATTACGACGCGTACTACCTCGGCTACTCGAACAACGTGCTGTGGCCGGTGTTCCACTACCGCCTCGATCTCGCGCAGTTCGACCGCCGCTTCGCGGACGGCTACCGGCGCGTGAACCAGTTGTTCGCGCGCAAGCTGAGCACGCTGCTGCGCCCCGACGACGTCGTCTGGGTCCACGACTACCAGCTGATTCCGCTCGCCGCCGAACTGCGTGCGACGGGCTGCACGAATCCGATCGGCTTCTTCCTGCACATTCCGATGCCGCCGCCGCCGATCATGGCCGCGATCCCGGAGCACGAGTGGCTGATGCGCTCGCTGTTCGCCTACGATCTCGTCGGCTTCCAGACCGAATCGGATCTGCTTCACTTCGAGCATTACGTCGAGGCCGAAGCCGGCGCCGCGCGGCTGCCGGACGGCCGCCTGCACGCGTTCGGCCGCACGCTGTCGGCCGGTGCGTTCCCGATCGGCATCAACGTCGACGAATTCGCGGCGCTCGCGGAGAATCGCGACGGCATCGACATGTTCGAGCGGATGCGCGACGAATATTCGCGCCGCCAGCTGCTCGTCGGCGTCGACCGGCTCGACTACACGAAGGGGCTGCCGCAGCGCGTGCACGCATTCCGTCAGTTGCTCGAACAATATCCGGAGAACCGCGACCGCGCGACGCTGATCCAGATCGCCGCGCCGAGCCGCGAGGATCTCGGCGCATACGACGACCTGCGGCGCGAGATGGATAGCCTGTGCGGCGCGATCAACGGCGATTACGGCGAACTCGAGTGGATGCCGATGCGCTACATCCACCGCACGGTCGCGCGCAAGCGCTTGCCGGGCCTCTACCGCGCGAGCCGCGTCGCGCTCGTCACGCCGCTGCGCGACGGGATGAACCTGGTCGCGAAGGAGTTTCTCGCCGCGCAGGACGAGGCCGATCCGGGCGTGCTCGTGCTGTCGCGTTTCGCGGGCGCGGCCGAGCAACTGAAGCCCGCACTGCTCGTCAATCCGTATGACACGCAAGGCACCGCGCAGGCGATCCAGCGCGCGCTCACGATGCCGCTCGACGAGCGCCGCCAGCGTCACGACGCGCTCATGGCGATCGTGCGCAAGACCGACGTGCACTGGTGGCGCACACGCTTTCTCGACGCGCTCGCCGAAGCGGCGGAAGTCGCCGCCGCGACCGCGTCCTGACGCACGCTCACACGCCGGTCATCTCGCGGTCGAGCACCGCGCCGTTCACATCCCGCACCGCCACCGAAATCGGAATGCCTTCGCGCATGCTCTCGGTCACCACGCAATATGCATCGAACCGGTCGAGCATGCGCGTGGCCGCCGCGAGATCGGCCCACGCCTTGCCGACCGACAGCGTCACGGCCATCGCGCCCACGCGCACCCTGCCCGCTTCGTTCTGCACCATGTCGACGTCGATATGCGCGGTGACCGGCTGCGGATCGACGCGCTGTTTCTCGAGCGCGAACAACAGGCTCGCCGCGAGGCAGCTCGCGACCGCCGCGGCCAGCAGCCGGACGGGATTCGGACCGCGGCCGGCGCCGAGCGGCGGCGGCTCGTCGGTGAGCACCGGCGAAAGCTCCGTGCCGGCAAACGTGACTTCGAAACTGAAACGCGCATGCTGCGCGACATCGACCGATACGTGCGCCTCGCTCATGGCGACTCCGTGACTGGAAAAGGGGAAACGAAACGCCGGCGCAACGCCTCGCCGGCGAGATTGAATCGCAGCGACGGTGCGGCACGCTCGTGGCCACCCGCCGGCTGCGCGACAGGCTCGCACTTCAGCGTTCGGGTTCGCGCGGCGGCCCGTATGCGACGAAATCGCGCTCGATCGCCGACGCCTGCTCCGGCGCATTCGCGCCCGAGCCCGGCCCGAGATCGGTCGTGGATGGCGCGGCGCCAGGCGCCTCGCGCCCGTCGATCAGCGCCTGCAACGCATCGCGTTCGAGCACCTCGCACGCGAGCAGCCGTCGTGCGATCCGCTCGAGCGCTTCGCGACGCTCTCCGAGCGTCGACGCGACGCGCGCATGCGCATCGGTCAGCAGCGTGTGCACCTCGTCGTCGATCATCCGTGCGGTGTGCTCGCTGCAGCGTGCCTCGCCCGCATGCCATGCGCCCGGTATGCCGGTGCGCGCATCGCCGTCGTCGAAGCTCACCAGCCCGATCTGCTCGCTCATCCCGTATTGCATGACCATGTGGCGCGCCATCGCCGTCGCGCGCTCGAGATCGTTCTGCGCGCCCGTCGACACGTCGCCGAACACGAGTTCTTCCGCGACACGCCCGCCGAGCAGCGCGTCGATCCGGTCGAGCAGCTCGCTCCTGCGCAGGACGTAGCGATCCTCGGTCGGCACCTGCTGCGTATAGCCGAGCGCGGCCACCCCGCGCGGGATGATCGACACCTTCTTCACCGGATCGCAATGCGCGCGGCTTTCCGCGACGAGCGCATGGCCGGCCTCGTGATAGGCGATCGTCAGCTTCTCCTGCGCGTTCATCACGCGGCTCTTGCGCTCGAGGCCGGTCAGCGCGCGATCGATCGCCTCGTCGAAGTCGTCCATCCCGATCGCCGGCTTGCCGAGTTCCGCCGCATGCAGCGCGGCCTCGTTGACGACGTTCGCGAGATCGGCGCCGACGAAGCCCGGCGTGCGCGACGCGAGTTCGCCGAGGTCGACGTCGGCCGCGAGCTTCACGCGCTTCACGTGCACGCCGAGGATCTGACGGCGGCCGTTCACGTCGGGCCGGTCGATCGCGATGTGACGGTCGAAGCGGCCCGGGCGCAGCAGTGCGGGATCGAGAATCTCCGGCCGGTTGGTCGCGGCCATGATGATCACGCCGGAGCCGGCCTGGAAGCCGTCCATCTCGACGAGCAGCTGGTTCAGCGTCTGCTCGCGCTCGTCGTTGCCGGACATCGGGCCGACACCGCGTACCTTGCCGAGCGCATCGAGCTCGTCGACGAACACGATGCACGGCGCCTTCTGCTGCGCCTGCTCGAACAGGTCGCGCACGCGCGCCGCGCCGACGCCGACGAACATCTCGACGAACGCGGAGCCGCTGATCGAGAAGAACGGCACGGCCGCCTCGCCCGCCACCGCGCGCGCGAGCAGCGTCTTGCCGGTGCCGGGCGCGCCGACGACCAGCACGCCCTTCGGAATCTTGCCGCCGAGCCGCTGGTAGCGATCCGGATCGCGCAGGAACGAGACGAGCTGTTGCAGCTCGGCCTTCGCTTCGTCGATGCCCGCGATGTCGTCGAACGTGATGCCGGTTTCCTGCTGCACGTATACGCGTGCGCGGCTCTTGCCCATTCCGGTGAAATCCTGCAGCCCGCCGCGCTTGCGCAGCATCAGGTTCCAGATGAATACGAACGCGACGAGCGGCACCAGCCACGACGCGAGCGACGCGATCCAGCCGGTGTCGGACGCGCCGTGAAAGCGGATGCCGGCGGCGCTCAGCGTGTCGATCAGCTGCGGGTCGGTCACGCGGTTGGTGGCGAAGCGCGGCGGCGTGCCGCCCGACTTCACGGCCGCGACATCGGACGCCGGCAGCATCGCGCCGGCCTGCGGCATCGTCAGCGTGCCTGTGATCGTCGTCGATCCGATCTCGAGATCGTCGACGAGCCGCGCGGCGACGAGCCGATGGAAATCGCTGTACGCGATCAGCGTCGACGCCGGACGCAGCATCAGCAACTGCGCGGCGAACAGCACAAAGAAGCCCGCCGCGATCAACAATCCTGCGAAGTCGAATTTCCTGTCCATGGCATCGGGCCGGCCGGTCGCGCCGCTGCGCGCTTATGCGTGCCCGCGCGCCGGGCCGGCACGCGGCATCGGCAGCCACGCGCATACGGAATGCATCCGCGTCATCGTCGCCTCGTTTCGTCGCATGAATGACACCGCGAAGGCGCGCCACGCGCCGTTCGCGCGGACGACGCACGGCAATGCGCCGCCCGTGATTCAAGTCTAGTTCGCGCGCGGGCGTCCCGCATCGTCCGACAAACAGCTTTCGTCGCGGCGGCCCGGCGCGTTATAGTCGCGCTCATGACATTTTTGTGACAGCCGGCATCGCCCCGCCCGGGCGCGACGCCGGCCGTTGCGTCCCGTCCCGCGTCGCGGCAGGCCGCGCGACGCTGCCGCGCATCGAACGACAACCGCCCATCCGAGGAGCTCACGACGTGAACGACACCCCCGATCGCCCCGACGACCTTCCCGTTGATCCCGACCGCCGCCGCATGCTCGGCGGCCTCGCCGCGCTCGGCGCGGGCGTCGCGCTCGGCGGCTGCGAGACCACGCCGGGCAGCGCGCCGCGCTCCGCCGCCGACCTGCGGCTCGACGAAGCGCTGCGCCGGCAGGTGCGCCACTTCGTCGTGATCTATGCGGAGAACCGCAGCTTCGCGAACCTGTACGGCGACTTCCCCGGTGTGCGCTACCCGCTGAGCGAGGTGCGGCCCGAGCATGCGCAGCAGCTCGATCGCGACGGCAAGACGCCGTTGCCCGTCCTGCCGAAAATCTGGGGCGGACTCGTGCCGCAGGCGCAGGAAGTGGACGGCAAGCGCTACGCGATCGCCGAGCGCGACATCGACAAGCTGCCGAACGCGCCGTTCCGGATCGCCGATGCGCAGGGCAAGCCGCTGCCGAACGGCGTGATCACCCGCGACCTGTGGCATCGCTTCTATCAGAACCAGATGCAGATCGCCGCGGGCCGCAACAACCAGTTCGCCGCGTGGGCCGATTCGGGCGGCCTCGTGATGGGCCATTACCGCAATTCGGCCGACTCGCTGCGGCTGTGGAACCTCGCGCGGCAATACACGCTGTGCGACAACTTCTTCATGGCGGCCTTCGGCGGTTCGTGGCTGAACCACATGTTCCTGATTTCCGCGCAGCCGCCGATCTATCCGGATGCGCACAAGCATCCGCACGCGGCGAAGCTGCTGTCGAAGGTCGACGGCGACGATCCGGCCGGCACGCGGCTGACGCTCGCCGCCGATTCGCCGGCCTCTGCGCTCGACGGCCCGCCGAAGTTCGCGGTCGACGGGCCGCTGACGCCCGACGGCTACGGCGTCAACACGATGGCGCCGCCGTACCAGCCGAGCTACGTGCCGCCGGCCGACCCTGGCAATGCCGCATACGCGGATCCGGCCGACCATCGCGTGATCCCGCCGCAGGGCCATGCGACGATCGGCGACCGCCTGTCGGAGAAGAACGTCGACTGGGCGTGGTACAGCGGCGCGTGGCAATACGCGCTCGAGCACCGCGATACGGGCATGGTGCCGGATTTCCAGTACCACCATCAGCCGTTCAACTACTTCGCGAACTACGCGCCCGGCACCGACGCGCGCCGCAAGCACCTGCGCGACGCGGGCCTCGGCGACGAGCCGTCGACCAACCATTTCATCGCCGACATCGACGCGGGCCGCCTGCCGGCCGTCGCGTTCTACAAGCCGCAAGGCAACCTGAACATGCACGCCGGCTATGCGGATGTCGAATCCGGCGATCGCCACATCGCGAACGTGATCGAACGCATCCGGCGCGGCCCGCAGTGGGCGAACACCGTGATCGTGATGACGCACGACGAGAACGGCGGCTGGTGGGATCACGTCGCGCCGCCGGTCGGCGATCGCTGGGGCCCCGGCTCGCGGATTCCCGCGCTCGTGATCTCGCCGTTCGCGAAGAAGGGTTACGTCGACCACACGATGTACGACACGAACTCGATCCTGCGTTTCATCAGCCGCGTGCACGGGCTCGCGCCGCTCGACGGCGTCGCCGCGCGCGACAAGGCATTCGCGTCGCGCGGCGCGCCGCCGCCCGGCGACCTGACGAACGCGCTCGATCTCGGCTGACGGCCGGCCGACGCTCCGCCGACATCCGCCTGAAACGACGACGCCCCGGTGCAACACGGTTGCCCGGGGCGTCGTGCTTTCCCGTAAAGGGTAAAGGCGACGCTACGCCGCGCTGCGCAGCGCCTCGCTCGCCGCCGAACGCGCGGCGTGACGGCCGGCCCGCCGGCCGAAGAACGTCGCGTCGGCCAGCGACAGCCCCGAGCTGTACCCCGCGCCCCAGCGCGGCAGCCCGCAGCTCGTGCGGCCGGCCGCATAGAGGCCCGCCACCGGCACGCGCGCGGCGTCGAGCACCTGCCCGGTCGGCAGCGTATCGAGCCCGCCCAGCGTGAAATGCGGATAGAACGCGTAGTCGATCCGGCAATCGAGCGCGACGAACGGCGGCTCGATCAGCGGCTTCAGCCACTTCTTCGCCTTGTGGAACAGCGGATCGGTGCCTTCGGCCGCGTGGCGGTTGTAGACGTCGACGGTCGCCGTCAGCGTGCCGGCCGGCATCTGCAGGTCGCGTTCGACTTCCTCCCATGTCTCGCCCGCCGCCGCGATGCCGATCCGTGCGATCGCGGGCGGCTCCTGGTAGGTCGCCTGGTCGACCAGCAGGTAGATCCGGTCGTCGGCCTGGTGGAACGCGTGATGGCCGGTGCGGCCGTGATAGCCGTCCTCGTTGATGAAGCGCTGGCCGCGCGCGTTCACGAAGATCCCGTGGATCAGCGATTCGGGCGCGTAGAACGGCAGGCTGACGAAGCCCTGGTCCATGTGGATCGCGGCCCCGCCCGCGCTCTGGCCGAGCAGGATGCCCGAGCCGTCGTCGCCCGGGCTGCCGATCGGTTCGTCCGAGCGCAGCAACTGCGGCGCGTGCCGACGCACCATGTCGCGGTTCATCGCGAAGCCGCCCGCGCACAGGATCACCGCGCGGCGCGCCCGCACGCATGCCGTCTCGCCGTACGCGCGCAGCACGACGCCGCGCACCGCGCCGGCATCGTCGACGATCAGCGCCAGCGCGCGCGTGTCGTAGCGCATCGACACGCCGAGCGCCTGCACGCGCTCGGCCAGCACGCGCATCAGCATCTGCCCGCCGCCCCAGCCCGGCCATTGCGGCGTGTGGCCGCGCGGGCACGGCTTCGCGGCCTCGCTGAACGGCCAGGCCTCCTCGCTGCCCGACCAGATCAGGCAGTCGTCGGTTTCCGGTTCGACGATCCGCTCGGCGATGAACGTGTTCTTGTACGTGAGGCCCTGCGCGACGAGCCAGTCGTGATGCGCGAGGCTCTCGTTCGCGTAGAGCCGCACCTTCGCCTCGTCCGCGTCCCGGCCGCCCGCGAGCATCAGGTAGCGGTACAGGTCCTCGGTATCGTCGCTGAAGCCGGCCTGCCGCTGCGCGGGCGTGCCGCCGCTGCCGCCGAGGTAGATCTCGCCGCCGGACAGCGCGCTCGTGCCGCCGTAGCTCGATGCGCGCTCGACGATCAGCGTGTCGGCGCCGGCGCTCGCGGCTTCGATCGCCGCGCACGCGCCGGCCGCGCCGAAGCCGACGATCACGACGTCGTGTTCGGCATCCCAGCGAGGCACGTCGCGGATGTTCAGGGGGCGGGTCAGGGAATAGTCGGATGACATCGCGTAATGGTTCTGCGTGAAGGGAATCGGTGAAAGACGGTGGTCGCGGCGAAGCACCGCGGGCAGGCGGCCCGACGCGGACCTCGGCGCGTTGTCGATGCGAGCGTTCGAGCGTGCGCAGTCGAGCCGCGCGTGGTGTCGCGGGCGGGAGATTCGAACGACGACGGAAACCGGATGGGCGCCACGCGACGCATGTATCGCGGTGCCCCCCGGTGTGTCCGCCAGGACGCCGCCGCATCGCGACGGCTTCCGGGCGACATCGAATCGGCGCGGCGCACGGCCGCGCCGGCGTCACATGCCGCGCAGCGCGGCGAAGCCGAAGTGCGACGGATCGATCGGTACGCAACCGGTCGGCAGTCCGTTGGAGTCGACCGAGCGGCATTGCAGGATGCCGGCCGCATACGGCGGCGACGGGACCTGCTCGGCGCCATATCGCGCCATTGCCATGGCCGCGAAGGTGCCCATCGCCAATACGCACAGCTTGCGAATCGTGAGTCTCATGATCGTCGTCCCCTCCGGTTGACCGCTATCGCGGTTCGTGTCCGGCGACCGGCCACATGCAGCGGCACCGGATGACTGCACGGTAGCCAGCGCCGGCTCGCCGGCCATCGTCCATTTCGACTAGGGACAAACGCGAAGCAGGCTTCATGCGGCGTGTCGCGTCGCAGCATTACCGCGCGGCCGGTCCGACCGAGGGACCCGCAAACCGGCCGTCCTGGCTTGATACGATCAGCCGCATCACCGTCGGGCGCATGCCGCGCATCCGCCGCTGCATCGCAGCATCGGACGCTGCGGCGCCGTCGGTCCCGGTGTTTTCCCCGATCCTTACCCTGCTCCGTATGGATGATGAGGATCGATCGGTCCGATGCGAACCTGCGCGTCGACGTCGCAATGCCGCCGCGTCCGCGCTCGCGGCGCGGCAGACGCTTTCCGTTCACTCACGGGAGTACCGCATGACCGATTCGAATCCCCGCCACGCGCTGTACGAACTTGCATGCCGTTACGCGCAGGCCGTCGACCGGCGCGACTGGCCGCGCCTCGCCACCCTCTTCACCGCCGATGCGCAGCTCGACGGCCCCGGTTTCCGCTTCGACGACCGCGATGCGATCGTCGCCGGAATGAGCGTGATCGAGCGCTACGAGACGACCCAGCATCACGTGCACAACCAGCTCGTCACGCTCGACGGCGGCGAAGCCGATGTCGAGACCTATGGCGTCGCGTGTCACGTGTATGTGCGCGACGGCGTGAAGCGCAAGCTCGACTGGGGGCTGCGCTATCGCGACCGCTGCGTGTTCGACGGCGGCACCTGGCGCTTCGCCGCGCGCACGCTGCACGTCGACTGGTCGCAAGACCTGCCGCTGGAGGGCTGAACGATGCGCTCGCCCCTTCCCCTCGCCGGCCGCACCGCGCTCGTCACGGGCGGCGCCGGCGGCATCGGCGCGGCCTGCGCGCACGCGCTCGCCGCCGATGGCGCGGCCGTCGTGCTGATGGGCCGCCGCCGCGACGCGCTCGAACGCACGCAGCGGCGCCTTGCCGACACGGTGCCCGGCAGCCGCGTCGCGATCCACGCCGGCGACGCCTGCGACGACGCCGACCTGCAGGCCGCGCTGGATACCGCGTGGGCGCTCGACGGCCGTCTCGACATCGTCGTACCGACCGTCGGCGGTGCCGGGTTTCGCCCGCTGCTGATGCACGACGCCGACAGCTTCCGCGCGGAAATCGACCTGAACCTGCACAGCGCGTTCGCCGCGATCCGTCACGCCGCGCCGCGGCTCGCAGATAGCGGCGGCGGCTCCATCGTTTGCATCTCGTCGACGGCCGCGCAGATCAATTTCCGCTGGCTGTCCGCGTACTGCACCGCGAAGGCCGCGCTCGAGGCGCTGGTGCGCGGCGCGGCCGAGGAACTCGCCGGCGCGAAGATCCGCGTGAACGCGGTGCGGCCCGGCCTCACGCGCTCCGAAGCCACCGCCCCGATGTTCGACAACCGTGCGCTGGTCGACAGCTTCCTGGAACAGATTCCGCTCGGCACGCTCGGCGAACCGGATGCGATCGCGCATGCGGTGCGCTACCTCGCGGGCCCCGAATCGGGCTGGGTCACCGGCCAGAGCTTCGCGGTCGACGGCGGCCACGAGTTGCGCACCAACCCGCGCGTCGACGCCACGATCGCGCAGATCTACGGCGCGGCCGCGCTCGATGCGGTCAAGGCCGGCCGCGCGCCGGGCGTCGCATGAGCGCCCGCCTTCTTTCAACGTCACAGGAAATCGACCCAAAGATGAATCGAGTCGCAAACAAGGTCGCGCTGATCACCGGCGCGGCGAGCGGCGTCGGCCGCGCCGATGCGCTGCTGCTGGCCGCCGAGGGCGCGCGCGTCGTGCTCACCGACATCGACGAGGATGCGGGCCGCGCGCTCGCGCGCGAAATCGGCGATACGGCGCTGTTCGTGCGCCAGGACATCGCCGACGAGGACGGCTGGCGGAACGCGATCGCGTCGACGCTCGATCGCTTCGGCCGGCTCGACGTACTCGTCAACAACGCGGCGATCTGCCCGGTCGGCTCGATCGAGGACACGAGCCTCGACACCTGGCGGCGCGTGCTGCGCGTCAACGCGGACGGCTATTTCCTCGGCTGCAAGTACGCGATCGGCGCGATGAAGGACAACGACACGCCGGGCTCGATCGTGATGATGTCGTCGGTCGCGGCGCTCGGCGGCCTGCCGATGATGTGCGCATACACCGGCTCGAAAGGCGCGGTGACGGCGCTCGCGCGCAGCGTCGCCGTGCACTGCAAGCGCAGCGGCTACCGGATCCGCTGCAACTCGATCCACCCGGACGGCATCTGGACGCCGATGACGCAGGCGCTGATGCCCGGCCTCGATCCGGCCGAACTCGGCATCGGCAACGATCCGATGGCACGCATGTGCGACCCGCAGGACGTCGCGAATCTCGTGCTGTTTCTCGCATCCGACGAGTCGCGCTTCGTGAACGGCGCGGAGCTGCGGATCGACAACGCGCAACTCGTTTCGTCGCTGTGATGCGGCTCGCGGCTTTTCCGTTCGAAGGAGTGTTGTGATGATTTCATTTACCGGCAAGACGGTCCTGATCACCGGCGGCGGTGCGGGCATCGGCCGCGCGTGTGCGGAAGCATTCGGCGCGGCGGGCGCGCGCGTCGCGGTGGCCGAGCTCGACCCCGCTCGCGCGCAGGACGTGCGCCAGGCGCTCGAAGCCGCGGGCGTCGACGCGCTCGTGGGCACCGTGGACGTCACGCGCCGCGACGAGGTCGACGCATTCGCGCGAACGATCGACGCACGCTTCGGCGGCCTCGACGTGCTCGTCAACAACGTCGGCGATTTCCTGCAGATCGCGAAGCCGTTCGACGACCATACCGACGACGACATCGCGCGGCTGTTCGACGTGAACCTGCGCCAGGTGTTCGTCGTCACGCGCGCGATGCTGCCGTTGCTGCGCAAGCGCGGCGCGGGCGGCAGCATCGTCGGCGTGTCGTCGATCGAAGGCTTCCGCGCGATTCCGAACTGCAGCGTCTATGCGTCGTTCAAGGCCGCGCTGACCGGCTTCACGAAAAGCCTCGCGCTCGAACTCGGGCCGGCCGGCATTCGCGTGAACCAGATCGCGCCGGAGACCACCGAGACGCCGCAGGTGCCCGTGAGCGCGATGGTCGCGGCCGAGCATCGCGCGCACATCCCGCGATGGATTCCGCTCGGGCGCTTCGGTGCGGCCGGCGACATCGCGGGCGCGGCGCTGTTCCTCGCGAGCCCGCTCGCCGCGTGGGTCACCGGCACGACGCTGCACGTGGACGGCGGCGCGCTCGCGGCGGCCGGCTGGTATCGCGACCCGAACGGCTTCTGGACCAACATGCCGGTCGTCACGGGCAACGGCTTCAACTTCTGAGCGCCGATCCGCGCGGCTTCACTCGTTCAATCGTCGGTTCAATTCATGCGGCGCGCCAGCGCCGCCCTCGGAGACACCATGAAAATCCTGATCATCGGCGGCACCGGCCTCATCGGCGGCCACGCCGCGCTGCATCTGCACGCGCAAGGCAACGACGTGACGCTCGCCGCCCGCAAGCCGCCCGCGCCGGGCAGCGCGCTCGCGCAATTCGACGTGCTGCTGCGCGACTATGTGGCCGGCAACTTCACGCGCGACGATCTCGCGCCGTTCGACGCGGTCGTGTTCGCGGCAGGCAACGACATTCGTCACCTGCCGCCCGGCACCGACGAAGCCGCGCACTGGGAACGCGCGAACGTCGACGCGGTGCCGCGCTTCTTCGCGCTCGCGCGCGATGCGGGCGTGAAGCGCGCGGTACTGGTCGGCAGCTTCTATCCGCAGGTCGCGCCGGCACTCGTCGACACGGTGCCGTACGTGCGCTCGCGCCATCTCGCCGACGAACGCGTGCGCGCGCTCGCGTCGCCGTCGTTCGCGGTGTGCAGCGTCAATGCGCCGTTCGTCGTCGGGTCGGTGCCTGGGCTGCGCAACGAGATGTTCGCCGCGTACACGGGCTATGCGCAGGGCAAGCTCGCCGGCCTGCCGGTGTACGGGCCGGCAGGCGGCAGCAACTTCATCTCGACGCAGTCGCTGTCGGAAGCGATCTGGGGCGCGCTGCAACGCGGCGCATCCGGCAAGGCGTATCTCGTCGGCGACGAGAACCTGAGCTTCGCCGACTACTTCGCGGCCTTCTTTCGCGCGGCCGGCAATCCGCAGCCGGTGCCGTCGCTCGATCAGGAGCATCCGCTGCTGCCCGATATGGCGATCTACACGGGGCGCGGCAACGTCGTGTCGTACGAACCCGATCCGGCCGATATCGCGCTGCTGCGCTACCGGCGCGGCGACGTGCAGCGCGCGGTGAACGAAGTGGTCGCGCATTGCGGCGCGTAGGCGCACTGCCGGCGCGACACGCGCAACGCTGAAACGAAGCAGAAACAAAACGTCCCGCCGCCGGCGATGCATGCCGGCGGCGGGACGTTCATGCCACCACGTCGTTGCTTCGTTGCTTCGTTGCTTCGACCCGGATCGTCAGCCGCCGATGCGCTGCTCGATCTTCTTCATCGTGTCGGTCAGTTCGGTCGGCAGACGCAGCTTCAGCGTGTCGAACAGCGCAGCATGCAGCTTCAGTTCCTCGCGCCATTCGCCGGCGTTCATCGACGTCACCGCCTCGAACTGCTCGCGCGTGAAGTCGAGCCCGTCCCAATGCAGGTCGTCATAGGCCGGCGATACACCGAACGCATGGTCGCCGCCGCCGCCGTTGCCCTCGAGGCGATCGAGCATCCATTTCAGCACGCGCATGTTCTCGCCGAAGCCCGGCCACACGAACTTGCCGTTCGCGTCCTTGCGGAACCAGTTCACGCAGTAGATCTTCGGCAGCGTGGCGCCGGCGCCTTCGATCTGCTTGCCGAGCTTCAGCCAGTGCGCGAAATAATCGCTCATGTTGTAGCCGCAGAACGGCAGCATCGCGAACGGGTCGCGGCGCACGACGCCCTGCTGGCCGGCAGCCGCGGCGGTCGTCTCCGAGCCCATCGTCGCGGCCATGTACACGCCTTCGATCCAGTCGCGCGCCTCGGTCACGAGCGGCACGGTCGTCGAGCGACGGCCGCCGAAGATGAACGCGTCGATCGGCACGCCGGCCGGATTTTCCCAGTCCGCGTCGATGGACGGGCATTGCGATGCCGGCGCCGTGAAGCGCGAGTTCGGGTGCGCGGCCTTGCGGCCGGTTTCCTTGCCGATCTCCGGCGTCCACGGATTGCCCTGCCAGTCGGTCAGCTTCGCGGGCGGCGTGTCGGTCAGGCCTTCCCACCACACGTCGCCGTCTTCCGTCAGCGCGACGTTCGTGAAGATCACGTTTTCCTTCAGCGTCGCGATCGCGTTCGGGTTGGTCTTCACGCCCGTGCCCGGCGCGACGCCGAAGAAGCCGGCTTCCGGGTTGATCGCATACAGGCGCCCGTCGCGGCCCGGCTTCAGCCACGCGATGTCGTCGCCGATCGTCGTGACCTTCCAGCCCTCGAAACCCTGCGGCGGGATCAGCATCGCGAAGTTGGTCTTGCCGCACGCGGACGGGAACGCCGCCGCGACGTGATACTTCTTGCCGGCCGGAGACGTCACGCCGAGGATCAGCATGTGTTCGGCGAGCCAGCCCTGGTCGCGGCCCATCGTCGACGCGATGCGCAGCGCGAAACACTTCTTGCCGAGCAGCGCGTTGCCGCCGTAGCCCGAGCCGAAGCTCCAGATCTCGCGCGTATCGGGGAAGTGCACGATGTACTTGACCGGGTTGCACGGCCACGGCACGTCCGTCTGGCCCGCTTCGAGCGGATGGCCGACGCTGTGCACGCACGGCACGAATTCGCCGTCCTCGCCGAGCACGTCGTAGACGTCGCGGCCCATGCGCGTCATGATCCGCATGTTCACGGCCACGTACGGACTGTCGGACAGCTCGACGCCGACGTGCGCGATCGGCGAGCCGAGCGGGCCCATCGAGAACGGCACGACGTACAGCGTGCGGCCGCGCATCGAACCGCGGAACAGACCGTTCAGCGTCTCGCGCATTTCTTCCGGCGCGATCCAGTTGTTGGTCGGGCCGACGTCGTCGGGCGATTCGGTGCAGATGAAGGTGCGGTCCTCGACGCGCGCGACGTCGGACGGATCGGACTGCGCGAGATACGAGTTCGGGCGCTTCGCCGGATTCAGGCGCGTGAGCGTGCCCTGATCGACCATCGCCTGGCACAGCGCGTCGCTTTCTTCCTGCGAGCCGTCGCACCAGACGACGCGGTCCGGCTCCGTGAGCGCCGCGATTCGCGACACCCAGTCGATCAGTTTGCGATGCTTGACGAATGCCGGAGGAGCGATCAGCGGGCCGTGCGTCGCTTCGGCCAGATTGTTTTGCGACATGGAAATGTCTCCAGACTATTGGGCGGGGATGGGGGATGCGGGACGCGCCCGCGAGATGGGGAATGCGGTCGGAGCGCAGGATGCAGCGACGCGCAAGGCGGGACACGCGAGCGGAGCGCGTGTCGATGCCGCGATGCGGGCGAGAGAATGTGATGTCTCGTATGAGCGTGCGAACGCGAGTTTCGCCATGCAAGCAACCTGCCGTACAACTCCATGCCGGCCAGCATACCATCGCCGTTATCGGGCGGGCGTTGCGTTGCAACAAGAAACAACTGTGACGACACGCCGGCATGCCGCTTGCCGGCGCGTCCTTTTTATTGCACCGACGCGTGAGCTTTGGGGACGAAACGGCTGGAACGTCCGTCCTGCAAGGGTTTCGCGAAAACGGAAAAATCGCGCGACAGGTTCGCATGCGATGCACGCGAACGCTCGCGGCGCAGATTCGTGTTTTCGCTACTCAGGCAAACCCTGAATTAGGTTGCGCACACAAACATCCAGCGCGCATGCGTCGTATGCGCTACCGCTCAAAACGGCGCGCCAGGCAATCCGGGGTAATACGCGCCCGCCGCCATCCCGCCGTCGACGGACAGTTCGGCGCCGTTGCAGTACGACGCTTCGTCGCTCGCGAGAAACAGCGTCGCACGCGCGATTTCGTCAGGCAAGCCGACGCGCTGCAGCGGCACGTGCGTGTAGTGCTTGTTGATCTCGTCGAGCGGCGCGCCGGTCGGATTCGACATCGCGGTGTTGACGCCACCGGGATGGATCGAATTCACGCGCACGCCCTGGTGGCCGAGTTCGAGTGCCGCCACCTTCGTCAGGCCGCGCACGCCCCATTTGCTCGATGCGTAAGCGGCCAGCGCGTTCACGCCGCGCAGTCCGTCCACCGACGAGATGTTGACGATCGACCCGCTCTTCTGCGCGATCATGCGCGGCGCGATCGTGCGAATGCCGACGAAGGTGCCGACGAGGTTGATCGATACCGCGCGCTCGAAATCACGTTTCGACAATTCCGTGATCGCGCCGAACATCAGCACGGCCGCGTTGTTCACGAGCACGTCGATGCGGCCGAACTGCTCGACGGTCGCATCGGCGACCCGCGCCCAGTTCGCCTCGTCGCTCACGTCGAGCCGCATGAAGCGTGCCGCGTCGCCGAGTTCGCGCGCAAGCGCCTCGCCTTCCGCATCGAGCACGTCGCCGATCACGACGCGCGCGCCCTGCTCGACGAACAGCCTGCATGTCGCGGCGCCCATCCCGCGCGCGCCGCCCGTGACGATCGCCACCTTCCCTTCCAGTCGACCCATGTCGTACTCTCCTCGATGCTTTCCGATTCCGGTTTTCCGGCCGCGACGCACTGCCACGCGCCTCGGTGCCGGCCCTTGATGTGCGTCGCGTTCGCCGTCAGCCCCAGTACGCCTGCCCGCCGTCGAGCGGCAGCGTGGCGCCCGTCAGGTACGCGGCGTCGCGGCTCGCGAGAAACACGATCGCGCGTCCGATGTCCTGCTCGCAGTCGCCGACGCGGCCGAGCGGGATCGTGCGGAAGAACGCGGCCGCTTCGTCCGGATTCGCGTCGATCCAGCCCTTCAGCCCCGGCGACAGCGCATGCGGCGCGACCGCGTTCACGCGAATGCCGTCGGCACCCCATTCGCATGCCGCCGCACGCGTGAGCGCGCGAATCGCTTCCTTGGTCGCCGCGTAGGCGCCATAGCCCGACGCGTCCCAGCGCACCGCGGCCGACGACGCGAAATTGACGATCACGCCATCACCCTTCAGATGCGGATGGCACGCGCGCATCATTCGCAGCGTCGCGATCGGCCCCGACTCGAGACCCGCGAGAAAATCCGCGTCGGTAACGTCGAGCAGGCGGCCGAGCGGCACGACCTGCGCGTTGTTGATCAGGATCTGCACGCCGCGAAACCGCTCGACGACCGCATCGACGCAGCGCGCGATCTGCGCGGCGTCCATCACGTCGCACACGAACGGCTCCGCGATACCGCCGCGAGCGCGGATCGCGTCGCAGGTCGCGACCAGCTTGTCGCGCGTGCGGCCGACCACGGCCACCTGTGCGCCTTCGGCCGCGAGCGCGTGCGCGACGCCTTGCCCGACGCCCTGCCCCGCGCCCGTCACGAGCGCGACCTTGCCTTCGAGGATGCCCATCTGCACTCCTTAAGCGACGATCGCCGGATGAGCCTGCACGGGCCCGCCAAGCAGTTCGCGATACGACGGCGGCTGCTTGCCGTCGAGATCCGCGATGCCATACTGCAGCGCGGCTTCCGCGCCGACCAGCACCTGCCCCGACAGCGCCATGCGCTGCGGATCGGCGTGGATCGCATGAATCACGCGGCCGGTGAATTCCGGGCTTTCCGCAACGAGCGAGAATTCCTTGTAGAGATCCGGATGCTCGTCCCACACGCGCGTCGTGCGTTCGGTGCGCAGCGGCCCCATCCAGATCGACACGGCCGCGACGTCGAACGGTTTCAGGTCGACGGCCATGTCCTTCGCGAACTTGTCGACGCCGGACTTCTGCGCGCCGTACGCGGCGCCGTGCATGTAGCAGCTCGCGCCGAACGACGACGTGAACGCGATCAGCCCGCTGCGGCGCCTCGCCATCAGCGGCGCCGCGTGCCAGCTCGCGACGTACGCCGAGCGCAGCCCGACGTCGAGGATGTTCACGAGGTCGAGCGACTTCTCCCAGAACGGGCCCGGCAGGATCAACTGGTCGTGCAGGTAGGTCGCGTTGTTGACGAGGATGTCGAGCCGCCCGCTGTCGCGTTCGACGCGCTCGAACAGCGCCTTCACCTGCGCGTCGTCCGCGTGGTCGCACGCGACGGCGATCCCGCGGCCGCCGAGCGCGTCGATCTCGCGCGCGGTTTCGTGGATCGTGCCGGGCAGCGGCGCGTCGCCTTCGTTCTGCGAGCGGCCCGTCACGTAGACGGTCATGCCGGCCGCGCCGAGCGCGCGCGCGATGCCCTTGCCCGCGCCGCGCGACGCACCCGTCACGACGGCGACCGGCGCCTCGTTGTTCTGTGCCATGTTCGATGTCTCCTGAGGATTGCTTTTCAACCTGCGTGGGTAGTGCGCGCCGTCACGCGGCAGGCGGCTGCGCGCCGGCGAACAGCACGCCAGGCGCGTCGCCGTCGTAGCGGGCGGACAGCGTCGACGTGACGACGCAGCGCGTGCTTGCGATCTTCCATTCGCCGTCGACCTTCCGGTATTCGTCGTCGTAGGTCGCGCCGAGCTGCGTGAGCGTGCGCGCGTTGGTGTCGAGCATCTGGTAATGCAGGCCCCACGTGCCGCGCGCATGCGTGTCGTCGAGCACGGTGATGTCGGGATTCACGCCGTGGTGCATCTCGATGATGTGCGGGTGGCAGCCGAGCCGCTCGAACACGTCGACGAGCGCGTCGCGGTGGTCGAACGTGCCGATCCGGCCGTAGTCGATGTGCACGGTGCCGGGCGCGAAGCAGTCGCGCATCCCTTGCGGATCCTTCCGGTCGCAGCACGTGAAGTAGCGCGCCTTCAGGCGGCGGATCGCGTCGGCGTCCTCCAGCCTGCGCACGCGCACTTCCATTCGTTCGATCGGGGTCATGCCGTCTCCTTGGTCTCGTGTGCGCGGATCGAAGCCGCGTCGACGCCACGTTACAGGCGCAATGAAGGCCGGCCATCACCTGTTTGGATGAACCACGATGCCGCGTATCGGCGAGGTTGAACGCAGCCCCCGCGGCGTTCGTCCGAACAGACGATGTGATGCAGGCGGGTTCGTTCCTACCATCGAATGACACCAACACGAGACACGGCGATGGACGAGACGACCCGCACGCTCCACGAGTACGAGCAGATCCGCCAGCTGAAGTACCGGTATTTCCGCGCGGTCGACACGCACGACTGGTCGCTGCTCGCGCAATGCCTGACCGAGGACTGCGAGGCGCACCTGTACGGCGGCCGCTATGCGTACGACGGCCGCGACGCGTTCGTGTCCAGCCTGCGCGAACTGATCGGCAAGCCGACCTTCCTGACGATGCATCACGGCCACCACCCCGAGCTCACGCTGGTGTCCGCCGATCATGCGTGCGGCGTGTGGTTTCTCGAGGATCATGCGATCAATCTGGAGGACAACTACCTGCTGCACGGCACCGCGTTCTACGACGACCAGTACGTAAAGCGCGACGGCGTGTGGCGCATTCACGCGACGCGTCACGAGCGCCTGTTCGAAACCGTCACGTCGCCGATTCCGCCGTCGTTCACGCTGACCGCCAACCGCTTCTCACCGGGCGCGCAAGACGCATCCGGTGCGATCGATACGGCCGTCAGCGCTTCCTGAAACCCGGCGGCAGCGCCGCCGACCTCGTTATTCCCTTTGGAGCCGGAGCAATGGAGAAAGTCATTTACGTGTTGTGGCGCGATGCACAGGCCGCGCCCGAGCAGTGGAGCCGCAGCGTGCGCGCGCAGCTCGCGGACAAGCTGCTGTCGCTAGGGGCGCACGGCGTGCAGGTCAATGTTGCCGACGCCGATGTCGCGCCGGCCGCCGGCCTGAAGCAGACCAACACGCACCCGGGCATCGACGGCATCGTCGCGATGTGGATCGACAGCGCGAACCCGATGTTCCGTCAGCCGTTCGACGACGCGGTGCGCGCGATCGTCCCGCACATGGCCGCGTATCTCGTCACGGAGTCGCAGCCGATTCCGAACACGCGCTTTCCGGCGCGGCCCGGTGAGCGCACGAGCGGCTTCTCGCAGCTCGCGTTCCTGAAGCGCCCGCCGCGCCTCACGCACGAAGCATGGCTCGACGTATGGCACGGCCATCACACGCGCGTCGCGATCGATACGCAGGACAACTTCCTGTACGTGCAGAACGTGATCGTGCGTGCGCTCACGCATGCGGCGCCCGGCTACGACGCGATCGTCGAGGAGTGCTTCCCGGCCGCCGCGATGACCGATCCGTACGCGTTCTTCGATGCGGTCGGCGACGAGGAGAAATTCCAGCGCAACGTCGCGGAAATGATGGACAGCTGCGGACGCTTCATCGATTTCGACAAGATCGACGTGGTGCCGACGAGCCAGTACGTCGTGAAGGCCGTGCGCGGATAAAAAAAACGCCAACCCGTCATGAACGGGTTGGCGTCGTGCCGCGGGTATGACGATTACGAGAACTGGTTCATCGTGTTGTCCTTGCCCGCCGCCTTCAGCGCTGCTTCGCCGCTGAAGTATTCCTTGTGGTCGTCGCCGATATCCGAGCCGGACATGTTCTGGTGCTTGACGCACGCGATGCCCTGACGGATTTCCTTGCGCTGCACGCCGGCCACGTAACCGAGCATGCCCTGTTCGCCGAAGTATTCCTTCGCGAGGTTGTCGGTCGACAGCGCGGCGGTGTGATACGTCGGCAGCGTGATCAGGTGATGGAAGATGCCTGCTTCACGCGACGCATCGGCCTGGAACGTACGGATCTTCTCGTCGGCGAGCTTGGCCAGTTCGGTCTCGTCGTACTCGACGCTCATCAGCTGCGCACGGTCGTATGCCGACACGTCCTTGCCCGCTGCCTTCATCGCGTCGTACGCCTGCTGACGGAAGTTCAGCGTCCAGTTGAACGACGGGCTGTTGTTGTACACCAGCTTCGCGTTCGGGATGACCTTGCGGATTTCGCTGACCATGCCGCCGATCTGCGCGATGTGCGGCTTTTCCGTTTCGATCCACAGCAGGTCGGCGCCGTTCTGCAGCGACGTGATGCAATCGAGCACGCAACGTGCTTCGCCCGTGCCGGCGCGGAACTGGAACAGGTTGCTCGGCAGGCGCTTCGGACGCAGCAGCTTGCCGTCGCGCTTGATGACGACGTCGCCGTTGCCCAGCTGGTCGGCCGACAGCTCTTCGCAGTCGAGGAACGCGTTGTACTGGTCGCCCAGGTCGCCCGGCGCGTTGGTCACGGCGATCTGCTTGGTCAGGCCGGCGCCGAGCGAGTCGGTACGGGCGACGATGATGCCGTCGTCCACGCCCAGCTCCAGGAACGCGTAGCGGATCGCGCGGATCTTCGCGAGGAAGTCCTCGTGCGGCACGGTGACCTTGCCGTCCTGGTGGCCGCACTGCTTCTCGTCGGACACCTGGTTTTCGATCTGGATGCAGCACGCGCCCGCCTCGATGAACTGCTTGGCCAGCAGGTACGTCGCTTCGGCGTTGCCGAACCCGGCGTCGATGTCGGCGATGATCGGCACGACGTGCGTCACGTGGTTGTCGATCTTTTCCTGGATGGCGGCTTTCGCAGCGGCATCCTTGGCGGCATCCAGCTCGCGGAACAGACCGCCGAGTTCACGTGCGTCGGCCTGGCGCAGGAACGTGTACAGCTCGCGGATCAGCGCGCTGACCGAGGTCTTTTCGTGCATCGACTGGTCGGGCAGCGGACCGAACTCCGAGCGCAGTGCGGCGACCATCCAGCCCGACAGGTACAGGTAACGACGTTCGGTGCTATTGAAGTGCTTCTTGATGGAGATCATCTTCTGCTGGCCGATGAAGCCGTGCCAGCAACCCAGCGACTGCGTGTACTTGGCCGGATCGGCATCGTACGCGGCCATGTCGGCGCGCATGATCTTCGCGGTGTACTTGGCGATGTCGAGGCCCGTCTTGAACTTGTTCTGGGCACGCATGCGGGCGGCATACTCGGGGCTGATGGCATTCCACGCGCTGCCGTGGTTTTCCTTCAAGCCAGCCACTGCCTTGATGTCGTCTTGATATTGGGACATGTCAATCTCCTGGGAACGAAGCGCATTTGAGTAAAGGGTTCAGCGTGCCCGCTCCGTGTGACGAAGCGAACTGCATGGACTCAATAGTAACGCCGCCCGATGCGCTTTCGGCGAAGTCTTATATAAGACATAAGATATAAATTTCGCTTGTTTTTCAATGAGATAAGCAATGCGTTTTGCGATGCAAAACAGGTTTTCAAGCGGCGGGACGGCCGCGCGGCGGGAATTTCCCACGCATTCCGCGATATGAAACGGCCTTTCGGCAGTTGGTGGGATGACAAACACGGCGGCCCATGCGTCGGGCCTTTGCCACGCACATGACAAAACGTCTATACTTGGACAATTCATCGACGGCGAACCGAAGCGCGCCGTCGCCGCGTACCGCGATGCGCCCCCCTCCTGCCCGGATCGACATGAGCGACTATCCCGTTTTCGACGCGCTGTGCGAGCTGCTGAACACCTCCGGTGCGCGGTTCCGCGTGCTGGACCACCCGGCCGAAGGCAAATGCGACGTGATCGCCGCGATTCGCGGCACGCGTCCCGAACAGGGCGCGAAGGCGATGCTCTGCACGTTCAAGGACGGCGGCGACGTCACCGCGCTCGCGGTCATCCCCGGCCATCTGAAGATCGATTTCCGCAAGGTCGCCGACGCGGTCGGCCGCCGCAAGGCGACGCTCGCGCCGCCCGAACTCGCCGCCACGGTCACGCGCTGCGTGATGGGCGCCGTGCCGCCGTTCGTGTTCGACCCGAACGTGACGCTCGTCGTCGACCCCGCGCTGATCGAACTCAACGACGAAATCGCGTTCAACGCGGGCCGCCTCGACCGCTCGGTCGTGCTCGACGCGTCCGACTACGTGCGGATCGCCCGCCCGCTGCTGGCCGACATCACGCGCCCGGAAACGACCGACGCGCCCGCGCTCGAGGCCAATACATGACCACGCCCCGCCCCAGGCCGCAGTCGGAACAGGCATCGCTGATCGAGCAGGTGCTGCGCATCGCCGAAGGGCTCGGCGCGATGTTCGCGCCGTTCACCGAAGTCGTCGTGCACGACCTGCGCACGCCGGAGCACGCGATCCTCGCGATCCACAACAACCTGTCGGGCCGCGCGATCGGCGATCCGGCGACCGAACTCGGGCTCGCGCGCATCGAGGACGAAGACTTCCCGCAGGTCCTCGCGAACTACGCGAACCGCTTCGCCGACGGCCGCACCGCGAAAAGCACGTCGATCGGCATCAAGGATTCGAGCGGCCGCTATGTGGCCGCGCTGTGCCTGAATGCGGACGTCACGCTGTTCCGCGGTTTCCAGGGGATGCTGAACCAGTTCTGCAGCACCGAAGGCGCGCCGGTCGCCGAAACGCTCGACCCGGCCGGCGCGGACGCGATCCGGCAGCGCATCGACGCGTTCGCGACGCGCCTCGCGACCACGCCGCGCGAGCTGAAGACTGACCAGCGCCGCGAGCTGATGCAGACGCTGAAGGCCGACGGCTTCCTTGAGGTGCGGCGCGCGATGGAAATCGTGTCGCAGCACCTCGGCGTGTCGCGCGCCACCGTATACAACGATGCGAAATGACCCTGCGCGTGACGGACGCGCGCCCTGTTGACCGACTCTTCCGACGAGCGACTCATGAACACTCCGACCCTCCCCACCTACGACGACGTCGCGGCCGCCGCGGCACGGCTCGACGGCCACGCGCACCGCACGCCCGTGATGACGTCGCGAACGATCGACGAAGCGCTCGGCGCGCAGGTGTTCTTCAAGTGCGAGAACCTGCAGCGCATGGGCGCGTTCAAGTTCCGCGGCGCGTTCAACGCGCTGTCGCGCTTCGACGCGACGCAGCGCCGCAACGGCGTCGTCGCGTTCTCGTCCGGCAACCATGCACAGGCGATCGCGCTGTCGGCGCGCATTCTCGGCATCCCGGCGACGATCGTGATGCCGCAGGACGCGCCGGCCGCGAAGATGGCCGCGACGCGCGGCTACGGCGGCAACGTCGTGACCTACGACCGCTATACCGAGGACCGCGAGCAGATCGGCCGCGCGCTTGCGGAGCAGCACGGGCTCACGCTGGTGCCGCCGTACGACCACGCGGACGTGATCGCGGGCCAGGGCACGGCGGCGAAGGAGTTGTTCGACGAAGTCGGGCCGCTCGACGCCGTGTTCACGCCGCTCGGCGGCGGCGGCCTGCTGTCGGGTACGGCGCTCGCGACGCGCGCGCTGTCGCCGCAAGCGAAGCTGTACGGCGTCGAGCCGGAAGCCGGCAACGACGGACAGCAATCGTTCCGGTCCGGGTCGATCGTCCACATCGACACGCCGCGCACGATCGCCGACGGCGCGCAGACGCAGCACCTCGGCAACCTGACGTTCCCGATCCTGCGGCGCGACGTCGACGACATCCTGACCGCGACCGACGCGGAACTGGTCGACTGCATGCGCTTCTTCGCGACCCGTATGAAGATTGTCGTCGAGCCGACCGGCTGCCTGTCGCTCGCGGCCGCGCGCCGGATGAAGGACGAACTGAAAGGCAAACGCGTCGGCATCGTGATCAGCGGCGGCAACGTCGATCTCGAGAACTTCTGCGCGCTGGTCGCCGCATCCGCGTGACCGTCACGGCGCGCGGATGACCGCATGAACATCCTGTCATCCGCGCGCTGCCGCTCCTTCACGCCGCGTTAAGTTTCGCGCCCTAGACTGAATGCGTTGTCCCGCAGTCAGTCGTGAAGAAGGAGTTGCCATGAACACGCACGCGATCGTCGCCGCCGCCCTCGCGGCAGCATCCCTCACGGCGTTCGCTCAACCGGGCGTGACGTCGTCCGTTTTTTCCGCCACGTCGCCGCACGACCCGGTCGCGCAGGCCGCCCACCGTTCGCCCGCCGCGCTGCCGCATGCCGGCTTCGTGCTCGCGAAGATCGATCAGAACAATACGCCGCCCGACCGCGGCGGCGAACCAGGCGGCCGCACGCGCGCCGGCACGCACATGTAACCTTGCGCGAGCCGGCCGCGTCGGTCGGCCGGCCCGCTCCCCCATCACAACGACGGTAGCGACGGATCGCGCGCGGCGAGGATGTCCGCGGTGCGCCGCTGCAGCGCGCCGTCGATCGTCTCCGGCTGCGGAATCAGCCAGTAACGCCCGTCGCGAATGCCGTCGAACGCCCGCGCCGCGAATGCGTCGGGCGTGAGCCCGTGCGCGTTCAGCATCGCGCGCATCGTGTCGACGAAGCCCTGCACTTCGGGCCGGTCGTGCGCGGCGCCGAACGGGTCGTTGAAGATGCCCGTCTGCACCGGGCCCGGCGCGAGCAGCGACACGCCGACCGGCGCGCCGAGCATCTTCAGTTCGCCGTACAGCGATTCGGTCAGCGCGACCACCGCGAATTTCGTCGCCGAGTAAGGCGACATCAACGGGCTCGGCAGGAACCCGCCGACCGACGCGGTGTTGACGATGCGCGCGGGCACGTTGCGCTCGAGCATGCGCGGCACGAAGCTGCGGATCCCGTTGAGCACGCCGTGCACGTTGATCGCGAAACTGCGCTCGAATCGTTCCGGCTTGATTTCCCAGCTGAAGCCGGTCGCCATCACGCCCGCGTTGTTGAACAGCAGGTCGACGCCGCCGAAGCGCCGCCATGCGGCGTCGGCCAGCGCGTCGACGGCTTCCGGGCGGCTGACGTCCGTCGGCACGCACAGCACGTCGGTGTCGAGCGTCGCGGCGAACGCGTCGAGCTTCGCCGGGTCGAGATCGGCCAGCACCACGCGCATGCCGAGCCCGGCGGCATGGCGCGCGAGCCCGCTGCCGATACCGCTGGCCGCGCCGGTGATCACGGCGGTACCGCCGTCGAAGCGAATCGAAGTCGTCATGTCAAAGTCCTGTCGGGTCGATGCGCGGATGCGCGTACGCGGGAACCACGGGCGGCGGCAACGGCGAGCGGCCGTCGAGCGAGCGCACCGCGAGCCCTTGCGACAGCGGGAAATGCAGGCTGTGCGCGACGAGGCCCGTGCGCTCGCTTGCCGGCAGGCTGCACAGCGCGAGCGCGGTTTCCGCGAGATACGCGACGTCCTCGGTCGGATAGCCTTCGGGGATGTAGCGGGCCGCGCCCGGCGTGCGGATCGCGGTACTCGGCGCGACCAGGTTCACCGCGATGCCGTCGGCTTCGAGCTCGGCCGCGAGCCCTTGCGTGAAGCGCGACAGCGCGGCCTTGACTGCCGCATAGACGGTCGCGCCGCCCGCGCGCGAGAAATCGTCGAACGGCCGCGGCGGCGCGAGCGCCGTGACCGAGCCGACGTTTACGATCCAGCCGGCGCCGCGCGCGCGCATCAGCGGAATCGCGGCCTGGCTCAGCGCGAACGGGATGCGCAGATAGTGCTCGATCGTCGTGTCGAACATCGTCATCGGCATCGCGTCGACGCGCGCGTAGTCGGCCACGCCCGCGTTGTTCACGAGGATATCGAGGCCGCCGGCCGCCTGCGCCGCGCGTCCGACGAGCGCGTCGCGCTCGGCCGGGTTCGACAGGTCGGCCGCCAGCGCGATCGCGCGGCCGCCCGCCTGCTCGATCAGCGCGACGGTTTCGGCGAGCGTGCCGGCGGTCGTCGCGGATTGCGTGAGGCTGCGCGCCGTCACGACGACGGTCGCGCCTTCCGATGCGAGGCGCTGCGCGATTGCGCGGCCGATGCCACGGCTCGCGCCGGTCACGAGCGCGCATTTGCCCGCGAGCGTCGCGGTTCGGGTGTCGGTCATGATGTCTCCGGTAAAGGGGGTGTCGTGCGCGGACCGTTCCGTGTCAGCCCGCGATATCCGCAACGTGCAGCACAAACTTGGTTTTCGCGTCGCCCGTTTGAACGAGATCGAGTGCGCGCGCCGCCTGTTCGAGCGGGAAACTGTCGAAGCGCGGCACGCGCAGCACGCCCCGGCCGAGCCGTTCCGCGATCGCCGCCAGCGTGGCGCCGCTCGGCATCCGGCTGTACGTCATCGCGGTGCGCAGGCCGCGCCGCGCGGCTTCGGCGCCCTGCGCGGCCAGCCGCTCCGCATCGCCGGCCGCGAGCGTCATGATGTTCACGAGCGTGCCGCCCGGTGCCGGCAGGTCGAGTGCATCGGGCAGCGTGTCGCCGCCGACCGCATCGAGCACGAGATCGACGCCGCCGGGCGCCCACGCCCGCACGGCCGCCGCGATGTCCTGCGCGCGATAGTCGATGCTCGCCGCCGCGCCGAGCGCCTCGACGCGCGCGCGATTGCGGGCCGAGCACGTCGCCGCGACGCGCGCGCCCGCCTGCGCGGCAAGCTGGATCGCGAACGTGCCGACCGCGCCCGCGCCGCCGTGCACGAGCACGGTCTGCCCGTCACGCAGCGCGCCGTCGTCGAACAGGCCGGCCCACGCGGCCAGCGCGGGCGTCGGCGTGGCGGCCGCTTCCGCGAAGCCGACCGCGTCGGGCAGGCGCACGACCGAGTCGTGCCGCACCGCGACGTATTCCGCATACGCGCCCCAGCGCCCCGCGCCGACGTCGGTCTGCGCGAACACGCGCATCCCCGGCGCGAAACCTTCCACGCCCTCGCCGACCGCCTCGACCACCCCGGCCGCGTCGAAGCCGATCACGAACGGAAACGTGATCTGCATGAACGCGCCGAGATAGCCTTCGCGGCATTTCCAGTCGGCGGGATTGACGCCCGCGTACGCGACGCGGATCAGCACGTCGCCGGGGGCCGGCCTCGGTGCGGGAACGTCGGCCATTCGCAGCGCGTCGGAATGGCCGACGTGGTCGATCAGCAAGGCTCGCATGGTGGTGTCTCCAGGGTTGTCGTTTGCATGGCGGCGGCTCGCGTGCGCCGCGCGTCACCCGGCCGTGTCGGCCAGCAGGCTCGACGCGAGCGGACAGAACGCGTGCGAGATCGCATCGACCGTCCAGTCGGGGCTTTCGGCGTCGAAGCGGCGGTCGACCCAGCCCCAGTGATACGGATGCAGCAGGTATTCGCCGAGCAGATCGCCGGCGTGCGCGAATTCCTGTTGCCAGACGTGGGTCCACGCACCCGGCGTCACGATCCGGCTCAGCCGCCAGTTGCGGATGCCGGGCATGAACGCGGGCATGCGCAGCAGTTCGCGCTCGAGGTCGCGCACCTGCGCTTCGTCGGCCTTCGGCCGCACGCGCAGCATCAGCGTGCGCCATACGCCATCGCGCAGCGCCGGCTCGCGCAGGCCGCCGCCGATTGCCCGGCATGCGGCGCCGTCGATCCGCACGACGCCCGGTATGCGGGCCAGCGCGGTGAAGTCCCGCGCGTGGTCGGCCGCCTGTTCGTCGCGCAGCACGTCGAGCGTGTAGTCGCCCGCGTTCCAGCAGCCGTCCAGATTGCGCGCGAGCGCCACGCGGGTCGCGCCGGGCAACGCATGCGCGGCGTCGCGCAATGCACGTTCGAACGCGCCGGCATCGTCGGTCGCCGAAGCGAATATCTGCGCCGTGTCATGCCGCATGGTCGACCTCCGTCAGCGCAGGCAGCGGCGCATCGGCGTCCGTCATCACATGGCGGCGGCGGGCGTCGCACAGCGCGTCGACGGCCGTCCAGAACGCGACCACGTCGCCGTCGGTCAGCGCGCGCATCCGGTAGTACGCCGCCGCATCGGCAACCTGCCATGTCAGCCACAGCGTGCTCGGCTGCCCCGGCACCGCGACGGGCGGCGACACCCAGCGGCCGGCTGCCGTCAGTCCGCGCGCCGCGTGGCCCGGCAAATATCGGTCGCGCAGCAGCGCCAGCACGTCGGGAATGCGCTCGGGCGCGAGGGTGATTTCGTCTACGATCTGGATCATTCGCGGGTCGTCTCGGGAAGTTCGCGGCGCAATGCGATGCCGGTCGCCTACGCCGTTCCGGCGAGGCCGGAAGCGGCCGGCGTGGATAGCATTCTTGCGTGGCGACGGCCGGCGAACCCCTACCGGCCCGCTCACCGGCCCCTGTCGTAACGCTCAGATCGGGAGAGAGATGAAACAGCGCGCAATGCCGGCACGCGGCCGCATGCTGCCGGGCCTCGGCGCCCGCCTGCTGGACGAGCTGACGCGCAGCGGCGCACCGCCGGCGGAACGACCGACGACGCCGGCCGCCGACGTCGCGTCGACGACGCCCGGCGGCTTCGTCGCGCTGTACCGCGACGCGATCGAGCGGCTCGAGGCGCAGGTTGCGCGCGGCAACGGCCATCCGCCGATGCGCAAGCAGGAAGTCGACCTGATGTGCCGCTGCCTGCTCAGTTGCGCGACGCTCGCCGACGCGATCCGCTGCGCGGCTGAATTCTGCGAGATGCTGACGCCGCGCGCCGGCGCGCTGTCGCTCGCGGTGCGCGACGGGCGCGCGACGTTCCGGATGGATTCGCTGCGCCGCACGCGCAGCCCGGCCGCGTGCCTCGTCGACCTGACGGGCTTGTTCTGCTATCTGCAGCTGTTCGGCTGGCTGATCGGGCAGCCGCTGCGACCGGACGAAGTCTGGCTCGGCCATCCGCGCCGCGACGACGCGATGCCGCTGCTCGGGCTGTTCAACGCGCCGGTCGATGTCGGCCGCAAAACCTATGGCTTCGCATTCGACGCCGCGCGGCTCGATGCCCGCGTGATCCGCCAGCCGGGCGAACTGGCCGCATTCCTCGTCGATTTTCCGTTTCGTCTTATCGATGCGGCGCCGGCCGTCGTGTCATGGGCGCAGCAGGTGCGCGGCTTTCTCGACGCGGCGCTCGCGCGCGAGCAGGCGCTGCCCGCGCTTGCGGCGCTGGCGACATGGCTCGGCGTCAGCGAGGCGACGTTGCGGCGGCGGCTGGCGGCCGAGGGCAGCGGCTATCACGCGTTGCGCGAGGAGTGTCTCGCCGACGTCGCGCGGCGCTGCCTGCGCGAGTCCGATTGGCCAGTCGCGCGGATCGCCGCGCATCTCGGGTTCGGCGGCGAGGAAGCATTCCGGCGCGCGTTCGTGCGATGGACGGGCGTCGCGCCGAGCCGGTTCCGACGCGATTGCCGCGCAGCCAGCGCGCCCTTTCCTCAGATGTAAAGTAAAGGGGTCCTCATGTCTCTCAAGCGAGGATTTGGAAAAGAATCCGGCGAGCACTGACGTTTTTTCGCATCCCCGCGCGCTTCGCCGATTGACGCGCCGGAGCGCTCGCCATTACGCTTGCGCGCTGATGGTTCCCGGAGACGGGATCAAAAGGGAACGCAGGAGAGGCAGCGCCTCGAATCTGCGGCTGCCCCCGCAACTGTGAGCGGCGAATCCGCACTACTCCAAGCCACTGGGAAACCGGGAAGGCCGGTGCGAATAGCGACCCGCGAGCCAGGAGACCTGCCATCGACCCGAGGTCCAAGCAGCCGCGCCGGGCGGGGTGTCCCGGAGCGCCAGGCACCGCCTTGGGCGGTCGCCCCCGTTGCATGGACGGCCCGACCTCAGGACCCTTCAGATGTCCAGTCTTTCCGCCCCCGCTTCCTCGCCGGAAGTGTCGTGCCGTCGCGCCAGCCAAGGGCGCGGCGTGTCCGCACGCGCGTGCCGTGCCGTGTCGTTCGATCCGCGCGACGACCGCCCATGCCGTCCGGTCTCGCGATAGACCAATACGAACCCGGGCGGTACGCA
Organism: Burkholderia sp. BCC1640; assembly: GCF_902833125.1. NCBI lineage: Bacteria > Pseudomonadati > Pseudomonadota > Betaproteobacteria > Burkholderiales > Burkholderiaceae > Burkholderia > Burkholderia sp. BCC1640. The sequence goes on from NZ_CADFEF010000018.1 coordinate 49,907, forward strand.
CCGCCACCCGCTTACGCTCGTCGTACCTGCAACACGATCACGCTCATTGCCTCATGAATCTTCGCCACCTTCTCGCCACGTCCGCCGCCACGGCGCTGTTCGCCCCGATCGCCCATGCCGCCGGCGACACGGCGCTCCCGCAGCCGCCCCAACCCGCCGCAGCCGCCGACCTGCCGACGATCAGCGTGACCGACACGCGGCACCTGCCCGAATCGTTCGACCAGCGCTATGCGACGACGCAGGTGCTCACGCGCGCCGATCTCGATCGGCTGTCGCCGAGCGACCCGAGCATCACGCAGGCGCTCGCGACGCTGCCGGGCGTGACCGTCTCGCAGAACGGCGGCCCCGGCTCGTCCGCGTCCGTGAGCATCCGCGGCTCGTCCGCCAACCAGGTCGCGGTGTTCATCGACGGCATCCGGATCGGCTCGCCGACGACCGGCATCGCGCCGTGGGCCGACCTGCCGACCGACGCGTTCGAACGCGTCGAGGTGATCTCGGGACCGGCCGCCGCATCGTTCGGCGCGAACGCGATGGGTGGCGTCGTGCAACTGTTCACGCGCCGCGCGGCAGGCCAGCCGAACCAGACGACCGTGTCGTTCGGCGGCGGCTCGAACAAGATCTTCGACACGCAGGTGCGCACGTCGGGCACCGTGCCGTCGACGGGGCCGCTCGCCGCGCTCGGCGGCCTCACCTACACGCTCGGCCTGCACGACTACAACACGGCCGGGATCGACGCGACGCGGCCGTTCGCATACGGGCACGAGGACGGCCGCAATCCGTATCACGCGCAGGACCTCGATGCGCGACTCGGCTACGCGCGCGACAACTGGTCGATCTCGACGTTCGCGCTGTATCACCGCTCCGACCTGTCCTATGACAACGCCGGCTTTGCGAATCGCGAGCTCGATCATCAGCTGACGACCGGCATCGCGTTCCATCTCGACATCACGCCGGACACCCAGTTCGACCAGTCGTTCGGTTATGCGAACGACCGCCAGTTCCTGTATGCGAGCGACCCGACCATTCCAACCGACCAGATCAACTCGCAGCGCATCAGTTCGTCGACGTCGCTGACCCATCAGGAACACGGCTTCCGGCTGTTCGGCCTGCCGCTGTCGGGCGAGACGAAGGTCGCGTACGACTTCACGCGCGAACAGGCCTTCCTGCCGGTCGACGTGCCGGACGGCGTGCCCACGCGCAACGACTCCGCGTTCTCGCTGCATCAGTCGGCGACGCTCGGCAGCGTGACGATGTTCGTCGCGGGGCGGCACGAGATCATCGCCGGCAAGGCCGTGAACACCGGCAACGCCGCGCTGTCGTGGGCCATCACGCCGGTCTATACGGCCCGCGTGTCGTACGGCAACGCGTTCCGCCTGCCCTCGTTCAACGATCTGTACTACCCGGGCTACGGCAACCCGGACCTGAACCCGGAACGCAGCGATTCGGTCGAGGCCGCGCTCGATGCGAACACGGCGTACGGCACGTTCAGCGCCGCGATCTACGACACGCGCATCAACAACCTGATCGCCTACAACCCCGCGACGCGCTCGCCGATGAACATCGGTCGCTCGCATATTCGCGGCATCGACCTGTCGTACAAGGGCACGATCGGCCGTTATACGCCGGTGAGCGTCGCGGTCGGTTTCCTGAATCCGCAGGACGAAACCAACGACAGCTGGCTCAACCGCCGGCCGCGACAGACGGTCAGCGTCAACGTCGACCACACGTGGGACGAATTCAACCTGCACGCACTGAGCACGGGTGCGTCGCTGAACTACGGCGGCACGACGTTCGACGACCCGGCCAACACGACGTATCTGCCGTCGTACCTGACCGTGAACCTGCGCGCGTCGTACAGGATCAATTCGCACCTGACGGTATCGGCGACGCTGTCGAACCTGTTCGACCGTCAGTACATGACCGCGTACGGCTACAACACGCTCTGCCGCACCGCGTTCGGCAAGGTCAGCTACACGTTCTGACCGCGCGCGCGGCATGCCGGTGCTGCGGCGCGCGTCATGACCAGACCACGCCGCGCATGCCCGCGATCAACTGGATCGCGCCGAACACCGCGATCACGACGGCCGACACGCGCGACAGCCCGTGCATGAACGTGAGCGGCATCTTCGCTCGCAGCGCGGCGGTCGCGCTGCTCAGGCACAGCCACCACGTCGCGGATCCGAGGAACACGCCCGCGACCATCGACGCCACGGTCGGCCCCATCGTGCCGGCATGCGTGCCCGCCAGCGGGCCGAGCGCCGCGAAGATCCCGACGAAAGACAGGATCGTCATCGGGTTCGACAGCGTGAGGCCGAAGGTCGTCAGGAAATCGCGCAGCACGGTCGTGCGCGGCACGTCGTGCACCGCAGCCGACGCGGCCGGCGCCTGCCGCGCGATGGACCAGGCCAGCCACACGAGGAACGCGCCGCCGACGATTTTCAGCGCGACGGTCAGCATCGGAAACGCGGTGACGATGCCGGCGACGCCCAGCGCGCCGAGCAGCCCGTAGATCGCGTCGGCGCACGCGGCGCCGATGCCCGTCGCGAACCCCGCGTGAAAGCCGCGGCTCAGGCTGCGCTGGATACAGAGCATGCCGATCGGGCCGACCGGCACCGCGATCGACAACCCCATCACGACGGACTTGATGAACAGCATGGCCGGCTCCTCGCGACATGCAATGACATGAACCACATCGTAGGGAAAGTCCGGTCGCCGCTGAAGACGGTTTTTAAGGAAAAATGAGGCCTTCACCTTAAAAACTCCGCCGCGATGGACGAACTCGACTGGAAGATACTCGCGCTGCTGCAGGCCAACGGCCGCATCAGCTACACGGAGCTGGCGCGCCAGGTTCACCTGTCGGTGCCGGCGGTGACGGAACGCGTGAAGCGCCTCGAATCGGCCGGCGTGATCGACGGCTACACGGCGCGGGTCAATCCGGCCGCGGCCGGCTATCCGGTGAGCGCGCTGATCGGCATCACGGTGCCGCAGCCGGCGAAGGCGAAATTCCTGAAACTGCTGGAGACGATTCCCGAAGTGGTCGAGTGCCATCACGTGACCGGCGCGGATTCCTACGTGATGCGGTTCGTCGCCGTCAGCATGGCGCACCTCGAGCAACTGATCGAGCGCATCAACCTGTACGGCGAAACGCGCACGTCGATCGTGATGTCGACGCCGCTGCCGGCGCGCGGGCTCGCGCGGCCGGCCGCGGCGGTCAAAGGCATGCGGGGGTGACAGGACGCCCCGCGTTGCGCGATGCTGTGCGCGACGCACCTTGCACGAACCGGACAACCTGCCATGTCAGTGATCGGACTCAATCATTACAACCTGCGCGCGGATCGCACCACGCTCGATACGCTGCGCGATTTCTACGTGACCGTCGTGGGCCTCCGGCCGGGCTATCGACCGCCGTTCCAGAGCAACGGCTACTGGCTCTACGCGGGCACGCAGGCGATTCTCCACCTGTCGGAAGCGCCGCCCGGCGAGGTTCGGCCGGCGCACGTCGTCAACACGTTCGACCATATGGCATTTTCATGCGAGAACGCGGCCGACATGGAACGGCGCCTCGCCGACGCGCAGGTCCGGTACTCGCGCACGTACGTGCCGCTCACGCGCCAGCTTCAGTTGTTTTTCACCGATCCGGCCGGCAATGGCGTCGAGTTGAATTTCGCTGGAGCCGAAGGTGACTCCGGCGACGGACCGGGTTAGCACCGGCGATCGCTACTGCCGTTGCACGAGCTTCACGATCGTCAGCGTGCCCGCCACGCGCTCGACCCGGACCTTGACCTTGTCGCCCACGTGCAACGACTCGATCATCGCCGGGTCGCCGGCCTTGAACGCCATCGTCATCGGCGCCATCCCGACGTTCTCGAGCGCGCCGTGCTTCAGCGTCACCATGCCGTGCGCGGCATCGATCCGCTTCACTTCGGCATCGGTCAACGCCGAATCCGGCGCCGACATCTTCATGTCGTCCATGCTCATGTCGGACATGCTCCCGCCCGCACGCACCGGCGTCGCGACGACGGCCATCGCACCGAGGACTGTGATGGCGAGGCATCGGATTTTCATCGAAACACTCCGTTGTTCAGCCAAAGACGAACGCCCCCGCTACACCAGCAACGTCGCGACCGCCCACGCGATCAGTACGATGCCCAGTGCGCGGCCCATGCGCTCGCCGCCCGGCAGCACCTTTTCGACGAGCACGAACAGCGACAACGCGACGATCCACACGACGTTCATCACGCCGCCGACGAACAGCAGCGCCATCAGCAGCCAGCAGCAGCCCACGCAATACGCACCGTGCCGCACGCCGAGCAGGAAGCTGCCCGCGACTCCCGGGCGCCAGTACGTCGTGAGAAACCGGACCGGCGACCGGCATTGCCGCAGACACGCCTGTTTCAGCGGCGAGAATTGATAGGCGCCGGCCAGCGCGAGGACGATCGCGGACAGCGCGGCGCTCTTCGACCACAGCATCATTCCGGAGATCAGGCCGGCAGGCTGCAGCAGCATCTGCAGCACGGCGGCGGCGACCGAGAACGCCAACCACGCGGTCAGATAGCCGGCCAGCAGGAACGCCGACGTCACGGCCGCCCCGTCGCCCTGCGCACCGCGATGCCGCAGCACGCGCCGGTACAACAGCACGAGCGGCGCCGCGCTGGGCGTCATCATCGCGATCATCATCACCCACCACATCAGGACCACGGTCGCCAGCGATGGATCCATGGCCCCCGTGTCGTCGGCCAGCCGATGCGGAAACAACGCCACCGCCGTCATGTCCAGCGCCGACATGCCGGTGCCCGCTCCCGTCCACAGGTAGACCCAGCACGCGCCGACGAGCGCGGTCATGCCGAGCAGCGTGACGACGCGCTCGCGTCCGAGAAAATCGCCGACGGGGATCATGCCGCGACGCGATGCCGGATCAGCCCATGGTTGTTCAGGTGCAGCCGCGCGAACTGCGCGTAGCTCCGCTCGAGATTCAACTCGATGTGGCCACGCGACCGGCCGGTGCCCGAACCGATCTCGGCCAGCTCGTATTCGAAGCCGTGCGGCAGGTCGATCCGCACGCGATGCTCGGCGCCCGTCACCGGATTGCGGATCGGCTCGCCGACGATGTCGAACACGCCCTCGACGCCGATCCGGCCGCGCCGCGCATCGACATCGACGTCGAAATCGATCTTCGCGAAGATCGGATCGTATGCGTGCTCAAGCGTCGACGCGAACACGGAGAACATCGTCGCGAACGGATCGGTGTCCTGACCGGTCATGATCTTCAGCACGGCCTCGCACTGCGCCGGACTCGCGCGCTCGTCGACAATCGGCTGGCATCGTCCGTGGCCTTCGTGAATCGGCCCCGGCCACTGGAACACGACCGCGATCCGGACGCCATCGAGCACCACGTCGCCGTAGTGGCCGCTGTCGATCGAAATCGCACCCATCGCTTCGCAGTTGCCGTGCGTCGGCAACGAATTGAACTGGCAGGGGCAACCGTATGAGCAATTGCAGTTCATTAGTTCGGTTCCCTGAATCTCCCAAGGCGTCATGGCTTCACCTCGCGCGTTCGGTGGCACGTAATGTTTCGAATCTAGTGCAGCGCACAGGGGAAAGCAAAGGCCGCGCGAGACACGCGAACGAGCGAAGTAGACGCAGCCGGCGGCGTCGTGCAACGACGCTGATCGGACGAATGCGTTGTCGTCGTGCGGCGCCTCCGGGCGCAGGCCGCACCGCCCGAGACGGCGCGTCCGGTGGACCATGTTCGAGCCACGTCCGACAAGAGCCGATGGCGCGATCACGTCATCGCAAATGCGGGCATCCCGCATCGGTCCTGGTCCATACTGTCTCGCATTCGACGATTTCTGACCGTCTCTGCCGCCCCGGATGGCTGTCATGCGCGTTCAAACTGCGTTGCTCTTTCTCGTCGGCACCCTGCTCACCGCAGGCGGCTACGGCGCAACCTTCCTGCTGTCGATGCGTTTTCGCGCGATCGGCGGCAGCGATCTCGATACCGGAGCCGCACTGGCCGCCGCGACCGTCGGCACCTTCGCCGGTCTGGCGGTGGTCGGCTGGTTCTCGCGGCAGATCGGCGCCGCGCGGATCGCCGCGCTGTCGTCGCTGTGCATCGGCGCCGGCATCGTCGGCTTCGCACTCGTCGGGCGCGCGCCGGCCGCCGATTTGCCGTCCGGCTTCCTGGTCGGCTTCGGCTGGGGCGCGTTTCACCTGGCCGCGCCGATGTCGCTGGCCGAGCGGACCAGCGGCGCCGCCCGGAACGTGTGGTTCTTCCGCTCGGCGACTTTCCAGATGACGGGGATCGGCGCATCTCCCGCGTTTGCCTCGTATGCGATGCGCATGCTCCACTGGTCGATCGACGACACGCTTTATGCGGTCGGCGCGCTATGTGCGGTCGCCTCGCTGATGTTCGAAGCGTTCGGTCGCCTGTGTCCGCACCCGCCCGCCGCTGCATCCGGTGGCCGCTGGGTGCGCGAACTCCGGGCCATCTCGCGCACGCGCGCGGCCGCGCCGATCGCGATGATCGCGCTCGGCACCTGCGTGTTCTCCGGCCTGATGACGTTCCAGATGTCGTTCATGCAAGGCACGCAGGCGCGCGCCGGCACATTCTTCAGCCTTTACACGATGACGGTGCTGAGTGCGCGCTGGCTGCTTGGGAAATGGGTCAGGATGGCGCGCCCCGAAACCGCGACCAAGGGGTTGCTCATGATGATGATGCTCGGTGCGCTCGCCATGTTCGGCGCCGCCCAGCATGCATCGCTACAGGCCGTCGCGGCCGTGCTGCTCGGCGCCGGCTACGGGCTCATGTATCCGGTCATCCAGGCGCAGGCGCTCAACGATTGCGCGGATACGCAACGGCATGGCGTGCTGACGTGGTTCGTCGCGTCGTATTTCATCGGCACGTTCGGCTTTCCGTCGGTCGGCGGCTGGGTCATGGTGCATGCCGGCAAGGGCGCGTTGCTGATGCTCATCGCGAGCTGCGGTCTCGCGGCGCTGTCGCTCGCGTTCCTGCACGATCGGCCGGCGCCGGTGCGCACGCAATAGGCGGCTGCGCGTCGCCCGCTCGGCTAACCGGGTTTCTTCGGCGCGCGGGCGACGGCGAACCACCCCATCACCGCGCCCGCGACCCACGCGCAGGTCAGCAGCAGGTCGAGGTCCATCATTCCTTCGAAATTCGCACTGTTCTCGAAGCTGCAATGCCGGCTGCCGAGGAACGCGATGCAACCGCTGGCGACCCACTGGACGTGCATGAATATGTGATAGACGGCGAAAGCCGAAGCGATGATGGCGACGCGCAGGCGTGTGGTCGTTTTCATTCGGCGCCGGAGGCGGAGGGATGGTCTGACGCCGATCTTAAGACAACGACGCCGCATCAGGCAATCGATCCCGCGCGAACGTCACGACCGGCACGCGCGAAGGCGAATCGCCATCCGAACAAACCCCGAGAAAAACCGTCGCATCGTGCACGGAGCCGCAGTATTCACGCCACCCGACGACGGCTTTCTCGCCTGCAAGCATCCGCCGCCGGATCGATGACGCGCATCGCCTACGCGCCGTCGATCTGCTTGAGCGTCCTCAGGCAATCCACCGCGAGCTGCTGATAGACCCGCGTGCCGTTCGCCTTCGCGTCGACCTCCGCGGCGCTCAGCCGCCGCACCACGCGCCCCGGCACGCCGGCGAGCAGCACGCCGCGCGGCACGACGTAGCCGGCCTTCACGAACGCGCAGGCCGCGACGATCGTCGTCGCCCCGATCGTCGCGCCGTCCATCACGACCGCGTTCATCCCGATCATCGTGTCCGGCTCGAGCGTCGCGCCGTGCACGATCGCGCCGTGGCCGATATGGCTGTTCACGCCGAGCCGGCACGTCTCGCCGATGCCGACGTGCAGCACGCAGCCGTCCTGCACGTTGCTGCCGTCCTCGACGACGATCGCGCCGAAGTCGCCGCGCAGGCTGGCATGCGGGCCGATGTAGCAACCCGTGCCGATCGTCACGTCGCCGATCACGACCGCGCTCGGATGAACGTACGCGGACGGATCGACGCGGGGCCGCATGCCGTTGAATTCGAACAGCGGCATCGCTCAGAGCGCCGCTGCCGCTTCGGGAACGAGCGTGAACAGATCGCCGACCACGCCGTAGTCGGCCACGCTGAAGATCGGCGCTTCGGGATCCTTGTTGATCGCGACGATCACTTTCGAATCCTTCATGCCGGCCAGATGCTGGATCGCGCCCGAGATGCCGATCGCGATGTACAGCTGCGGCGCGACGATCTTGCCGGTCTGGCCGACCTGATAGTCGTTCGGCACGTAGCCGGCGTCGACTGCCGCGCGCGATGCGCCCAGTGCTGCCGACAGCTTGTCGGCCAGCGGCTCCAGCACCTTCGTGTAGTTTTCGCCGCTGCCCAGGCCGCGGCCGCCCGACACGATGATGCTCGCCGACGTCAGCTCCGGACGATCCAGCTTCGTCACTTCACGGCTCACGAACTGCGATTTGCCCGCATCGGCCGCCGCTTCGATCTTCTCGACCGATGCGCTGCCGCCTTCGGCCGCAACCGGATCGAAACCCGTCGCACGCACCGTGATCACCTTGATCGGATCGCTCGACTGCACCGTCGCGATCGCGTTGCCCGCATAGATCGGACGCTCGAACGTGTCGGCCGAATCGACCGCCGTGATGTCGGAAATCTGCGCGACGTCCAGCTTCGCTGCGATGCGCGGTGCGATGTTCTTGCCGTAGGCGGTTGCCGGCGCGAGGATGTGCGAGTAATCCTTCGCGATGGTCAGCACAGTCGCTTCGATGTTCTCGGCGAGACCGTCGGCAAGCTGCGGCGCATCGGCCAGCAGTACCTTCGACACGCCTGCGATCTTCGCTGCCGCATCGGCAGCGCCCTGCGCGTTGTGCCCCGCGACCAGCACGTGAATGTCACCGCCAATCTTCGCCGCCGCCGCCACCGTGTTCAGCGTCGCGGCCTTGATCGGCGAAGCGCCGCCTTCCGATGCCGCGTCGTGCTCGGCGATTACCAGAATCGTCATTTCTTTCCGCTCCCTCTTACAGCACCTTGGCTTCGGTCTTCAGCTTCTCGACCAGCGTCTTCACGTCCGGCACCTTCACGCCGGCCGCGCGCTTCGGCGGCTCGGCCACCTTCAGCGTCTTCAGCCGCGGCGCGACGTCCACGCGCAGGTCTTCCGGCTTCACCGTTTCCAGCGGCTTCTTCTTCGCCTTCATGATGTTCGGCAGCGTCACGTAGCGCGGCTCGTTCAGGCGCAGGTCCGTGGTCACGACTGCCGGCAGTTGCAGCGACAGCGTTTCCGCGCCGCCGTCGACTTCACGGGCGACCGTGGCACGGCCATCGGCGATCGTGACCTTCGACGCGAACGTCGCTTGCGGCAGGCCTGCCAGCGCGGCCAGCATCTGGCCCGTCTGGTTCGAATCGTCGTCGATCGCCTGCTTGCCGAGAATGACGAGTTGCGGCTGTTCCTTGTCGACCAGCGCCTTCAGGATCTTCGCGACGGCCAGCGGCTCGACGCTGTCGTTCGACTCGACGAGGATCGCGCGATCGGCACCGATCGCCAGCGCCGTGCGCAGCGCTTCCTGCGCTTGCGTCACACCGACCGACACCGCGATCACCTCCGCCACGACCCCGGCCTCCTTCAATCGCACGGCCTCTTCCACCGCGATTTCGTCGAACGGGTTCATCGACATCTTCACGTTCGCGATGTCGACGCCGGTGTTGTCCGACTTCACGCGGACCTTCACGTTCGCGTCGACCACGCGCTTCACAGCCACGAGCGCTTTCAACTGCGTGTCTCCTGTTTCGTTTCGATCGCCGCGCGCGTCAGCGCGCGGTATATCCGCCGTCGATCACCAGCTCGGCACCCGTCACGTAGCGCCCCGCCGGCGACACGAGATACAGGATGCCGGCCGCGATGTCGCGCGGGCTGCCGATCTTCGCCATCGGCACGTGCGTCTGCATGTATTCGAACGCGCGGTCCGGATCCTGGCCCATCTGCCGGAACGCGTCCTCGAGCATCGGCGTGCGGATGTAGCCCGGATGCACCGAGTTCGCGCGGATGTTCTTCGTCGCATACAGCATCGCGTCGACCTTCGCCATCATCCGCACCGCCGCCTTCGACGCGTGATACGCGGGCACGTCGGGACCGCCGACGATCCCGTACATCGACGACAGGTTCACGATCGAGCCGCCGCCGGCCGCCTCGAGGTGCGGAATCGCGGCGCGCGTGCACAGGAACACGCCGTTGACGTTCACGTCCTGCACGCGCTGCCATTGCGCGAGCGTGAGTTCGTGCGTCGGCACGTTGTGCCCTTCGATGCCCGCGTTGTTCACGAGCACGTCGAGGCGCCCGAAGCGCGCGACGATCTCGTCGAACACGCGCGCCACATCGGCCTCGCGCGTCACGTCGAGCGACCAGAACGCGGCCTGGCCGCCTTGCGCGCGGATCTCCTCGACGAGCGCTTCCGCCGGTTGCGACAGCACGTCGAGGATCGCCACGCTCGCGCCGGCCGCGGCCAGCGTGCGTGCCGTTTCCGCGCCGATGCCGCGCGCGCCGCCGGTGATCGCGGCCACCTTGCCGCGCAGGTCGAACAGGTCTTCGATGAGTTTCATTGTGTCTCCGTGTAGTCAGGCGAACCGGCCTCGAACGGGCCGGTCATCAGGGGCATCGGGCGTTATCGTGAGGCGATCGCGGCAGGCGCCGCCAGGAAATCGAGGCATTCGCGATTGAAATACGCCGCGTGTTCCACCATGACCCAGTGGCCGCAGCGGTTCAGCAGCACGAAGCGCGCGTCGCGGCAGCGTTCGAGGAACGTCAGCGCGCCGCCGACCGGATTGAAGCGATCGTCCGTGCCCCAGAAGCCGAGCACCGGGCAGCGCAGGTCGCCGAGCGCCCCCGTCAGGTTCGGCACGCTCATCGTCGACAGCACTTCGGTCGGCTGCTCGACGCACACCTTCATCCGCTCGGCGACGAGCGCGTCGGTGACGATCGCCGGATCGTGCACCAGCAGCGTCAGCAGCTCGCGCATGGTGTCGTCATTCATCTGGCGATTGGTGAACAGCTTCACCATTCGCTGGATCCCTTCCATCCGGAAATAGGTGTCGCGATCCTCGACGCCGCCCGGCGCCATCATGATCAGGCCGTCGACTTCGTCGGGATAATCGAGCGCGTATTTCAGCGCGATCGCGCCGCCGAGCGAATTGCCGAGCAGCACGGCCGGCCCGATGCCGAGCGCGGACAGCTGCGCGTGCAGCGCATCGACGAAGAAATCGAGCGTATAGGCGACGTCGGACGGCTTCGACGACTGCCCGTAGCCCGGCAGGTCGACGACGATCGCGCGATGGCCCGCGGCCGCGAATGCCGGGTAGTTGTGCTTGAAGTTGCTGAAGCCGCTGGCGCCCGGGCCGCTGCCGTGGATGAACACCACCGGGCGGCCGTCGCCCGCCTCGAAGTGATGCAGGCGCAGGCCGCCCGGTACGTCGGTGAAGATGCCGGCCGGCGGCGTCGTGGGGGTCGTCATCGCGGGTTGTCTCCTTCGTCGGTCGATGGATGCCTGCCACGATGATTGCGCCGCCGGCGCCGGCCGGCATCATCCTTTCAGACTACGAAACCGCGCGCGCTTGTTCCTATCATCGGGCCACCGAAACGGAGGCAGACGATGAACGGATTCGACTACAGCGGCAGGACGGTGCTCGTGACGGGCGGCACCAAGGGCATCGGGCGGCGCATCGCCGAGCGGTTTCTCGCGGCGGGCGCGCGCGTGTTCGTGTGCGGGCGCAGCGCGCCCGACACGCCGCCCTCAGGCGGCGGCCGCACGGCCACCTTCATTGCGGCCGACCTGCGCGACATCGAGCAGGTCGACGCGATGCTCGCGACGATCCGCGACGCCACCGGCTGCCTCGACGTGCTGGTCAACAACGCGGGCGGCTCGCCGTTCGTGCTCGCGGCCGACGCGTCGCCGCGCTTCACCGAATCGATCGTGCGGCTGAACCTGATCGCGCCGCTGCAGCTCGCGCAGCGCGTGAACGCGATCATGCAGCCGCAACCGCACGGCGGCGTGATGCTGTTCATCGCGAGCGTCAGCGCATCGCGTCCCTCGCCCGGCACCGCCGCCTATGGCGCCGCGAAGGCGGGCCTCGTCAACGCGGTCACGTCGCTCGCGGTCGAATGGGCGCCGCGCGTGCGCGTGTGCGCGATCAGCCCGAGCCTCGTCCAGACGGAATCCGCGACCGAAGGCCACTACGGCGACGATGCCGCGCTCGACGCGATCCGCGCGACGATTCCCGCCGGACGGCTCGCGACGCCCGACGACGTCGCGTCGGCGTGCCTGTTCCTCGCGTCGCCCGATGCGTCGTACACGTCGGGCGCGAACCTGCGGCTCGACGGGGGCGGCGAACGGCCGGCGTTCCTCGCGGCAGCACGAACGGAACCACGCTGACGCGCGAACGCGACCGGCGCGCCCCGATCGTTTCCAGTCCTAGGGAAGTCATCTAGTTCATTTCGACGATTCCCTGCTACCGCGATCTCCCTACTCTGCCTCTCACGACAACCACAGTCGACCGTCGTCGATACCCCAGAGGAGACACCATGCATCAACGGATTTCGCGCCGTACCGACAAGCGGGCCACCGCCACGCTGTCGACGCTGGCCGCCGCGCTGCTGACGTGCGCCGTTCCCAACGCGCACGCAGGCAGCACGATCGAGCTTGGCGCCGACACGACGCTGGACTACACGTTCACGCTGAGTTACGGCCTCGGCATGCGCACGCGTGCGCCGAGCGGCAATCTGCTGACGCCCGCGAACATCAATGGCGACGACGGCGATCGCAACTTCGCGAAGAACAAGCTGATCGAGAATCAGGTGAGCCTGCTCGGCGAAGTGAACCTGAAGCACGACGACTGGGGTGTGTTCGTCCGCGCGAGCACGTTCTACGATCAGGCCTATCACCGCCCGAACTACAACGACGCGCCGGGCACCGTGAACCAGTCGGGCCAGTACAACAACTTCACGAGCGATGCCCGCTACTGGTCGGGCGGCCACACGACGCTGCTCGCCGCCTACGCGTACAACACCTTCAAGATCGGCGCGACGAGCCTGAACGTGAAGGTCGGCGACCAGGTGGTCGCCTGGGGCGAAAGCCTGTTCTTCCCGAACATCGCGGGCGCGCAAGGCCCGGCCGACGCCACCAAGTCCTATGTCGCGGGCGCTCAGGTGAAGGACATCCTGCTGCCCGTGCCGCAGATCTCGACGCAGTGGCAGATCACGCCGAACTTCAGCCTGCTCGGCTACTACCAGTTCTCGTTCCAGCAGAACCGCCTGACCGCGCCCGGCACGTACTGGAGCTATTCGGACGTGGTCGGCCCGGGCGCGCAGTTCATCATCGGCCCGGGCGGGATGATCATTCCGCGCGGCGCCGACGAAAAGCCGAGCGCGCACAACCAGTGGGGTATCGGCGCACGCCTGCGCGTGTTCGGCGATACCGAGCTCGGCGTGTATCACCTGCATTACAACGACATGAACCCGAGCGTTGTCACGTCGTTCTATCCCGTGCTCCAGTACCGGCAGACCTATTTCAACAACATCAAGCTGACCGGCGCGAGCTTCTCGACGCAGGTCGGTCCGGTCAACGTCGCGGGCGAGGCGTCATACCGCCAGGGCGCGGCCGTGCTCGTCAACACGCCGACCGGCGCGCAGGCGACGCGCGCGAACGTCACGCAGCTCAACCTGTCCGGCATCTACTCGATCGGGCCGAGCTTCCTCGCGAATTCGCAGTCGCTGGTCGGTGAAATCACGTACGTGCACGCGGGCGGCATCTCGGCCGTCGACGGCTCGACCACCCTCACGAACTCGCGCAACGCGCTCGCCCTCGAGCTGGCCTGGACGCTCAGCTACAAGAACGTGTTCAACGGCTGGGATCTCGACGTGCCGCTCACGTACACGCACGACCTGGCGGGTACATCGCCGCTGGCTGGCGCGCTCGGCTCGCTGACGGGCCAGGGCGACCACCGCGTGACCGCCGGCGTCACGTTCACGCGCCTGAGCAATCTGTCGCTGTCGCTCGTCTACGCGAAGTTCCTCGGCTCGCCGAATCCCGTCACGCGTCCGCTCGCCGATCGGGACTACGTGCTGGCCACGGCGACCTACCACTTCTGAGCGGCCCGGCCGCTCGTCACTCAGCAAGAAGAGGATTTGTCATGAAACGAACTCGTCTCCCCCTCCTGCGCGCGTCGGTGATGGCCGCGTGCGCACTCGTCGCGACGGCGTCGTTCCCGAAGGTCACGCCGGACGACCTGAAGGCGCTCGACGGCCCGCTCACGCCGATGGGCGCGGTGCGCGCCGCGAGCAAGGACAGCGGCGTGCCGGAGTGGTCGGGCAAGTGGCTCGGCACGCCGCCCGACGTGCAGTACAAGCGCGGCGGCCGCTACCCCGATCCGTTCGCGAGCGAGAAGCCGGTCGCGACGATCACCGCGGAGAACATGGCGCAGTACGCGGAGCACCTGACCGACGGCCAGAAGGCGATGTTCAAGCGCTACCCGGCCACGTTCAAGATCAACGTCTACCCGAGCCATCGCGACTTCCGCTACGCGGATTCCGTCTACAAGGACATCCGCACGTACGCGCCCGACTCGACGATGACGTCCGACGCGAACGGGCTGACCAATGCGCCGCCGCAAGTGCCCTACCCGATTCCGAAGACAGCCGCCGAGCTGCTGTGGAACCAGCGCTTCTCGTCGGCGATCGGTACCGAGCAGGCGACCTACGATCAGGCGGTCGTGTACTCCGACGGCAATATCGCGTGGGGCAAGGTGCGCTACGACATCTACTCACCGCGCAACGTCGGCAAGTACGACGTGAAGAGCGACCTGAACAACCGCACGTTCTATCGCAACGCGACGGAGCTGCCGCTGTCGGACCGCGGCTCGCTGATCGTCGGCTTCACGAACTGGGACAAGGCCGGCGCCGACAACTCGTCGCGCACGTGGATGTACAACCCCGGCACGCGGCGCGTGCGCCAGGCGCCCGAATACGGCTATGACCAGCCGCAGGGCCCCGGCGGTTTCCGCACCGTCGACGACGACCGCCTGTACAACGGCCCCGGCGACCGCTACGACTGGAAGATCGTCGGCAAGCGCGAAATCTACGTGCCGTACGACAACTACAAGGCGATGGACAGCTCGGTCAAGTATGCGGACCTGCTGACCAAGGGCCACGAGAACCCGTCGTACATCCGCTACGAGCTGCATCGCGTATGGGTGCTGCAGGCCACGTTGAAGAGCGGCTATCGCCACCAGTATGCGAAGCGCGTGCTGTACATCGACGAGGATTCGTGGATGACGCTGCTCGCCGACAACTACGACGCTCGCGGCCAGCTGTGGCGCACCAACGTCGCGACGACGCTGTACGCGTACGACGCGAAGACGTTCTACCCCGGCGTGGTGTTCTTCCACGACCTGATCTCCGGCGCATACATGGCCGACCGCCTGACCAACGAAGGGCCGATGCCGAAACTCGACAGCAGCCCGCAGTTCAGCGAGGCGTACTTCTCGCCGGACGCGATCCGCAGTTCGGGTAACTAAGCATCCGGCGCGGCACGCCCGCGCCCCACGCGCCGGAGCCGCGCTCCGGCGCCCGACGCCGCCCGGGACGGCGGCCTTTTCCATTCGAGGGCCCTTTCATGTCTTCCCGCTTGCATACGACGCTCGGCGACGAGCTGTACGCCGCGTGGCACGCACGCGCACCGGTCGCGCCGCTGTCGAGCCGCCCGCGCCGGCTGTCCCTCGACGATGCCTACCGCATCCAGCAACGCTTCATCGAACGCCGCGTCGAGCGCGGCGAATCGGTCGTCGGCAAGAAGATCGGCGTGACGAGCCAGGCCGTGCAGGACATGCTGAACGTGCGCCAGCCCGATTTCGGCATCCTGCTGTCGGGCATGCACTACGCGGCCGGCGAGGCAATCGCCACCGAATCGCTGATCGCGCCGCGCGCCGAAGGCGAAATCGCGTTCATCCTGGCGCGCGACCTGCGCGGCCCCGGCATCGACCGCACCGACGTGATCGCCGCGACGGCCGCCGTCGCGCCCTGCTTCGAGATCGTCGATTCGCGCATCCGCGACTGGGCGATCCGTATCGAGGACACCGTCGCCGACAACGCGTCGTGCGGCGTGTACGTGCTCGGCGATGCGCGCGTCGACCCGCGCACGCTCGACCTCGCCGCGTGCGAGATGACGATCGAGAAGAACGGCGAGCGCGTCGCGCAAGGCCGCGGCGACGCGGCGCTCGGCCATCCCGCCGACGCCGTCGCGTGGCTCGCGAACACCCTCGCCGAATACGACGTGCCACTGCTTGCCGGCGAGATCGTGCTGTCCGGCTCGCTCGCGAAACTGATTCCGGTCACGGCCGGCGACGCGCTGTCGATGCACATCTCCGGCATCGGCAGTTGCGACGTCCGCTTTATCTAAAGGAACGAACCTGATGAAGAAAATCAAATGCGCACTGATCGGGCCCGGCAACATCGGCACCGACCTGCTGTACAAGCTGCGCCGCTCGACGGTGCTCGAACCCGTGTGGATGGTCGGCGTCGACCCGGCATCCGACGGCCTCGCGCGTGCCCGCGAATTCGGCCTGAAGACCACCGACCAAGGTGTCGACGGGCTGCTGCCGCACGTCGCCGCCGACGACATCCGCATCGCATTCGACGCGACCTCCGCGTACGTGCACCGCGACAACTCCGACAAGCTCACCGCGCTCGGCGTGAAGATGATCGACCTGACGCCGGCCGCGATCGGGCCGTATTGCGTGCCGCCGGTGAACCTCGACGCGCATCTCGACAGCGCGCAGATGAACGTGAACATGGTGACCTGCGGCGGCCAGGCGACGATCCCGATGGTGTACGCGGTGTCGCGCGTGCAGCCGGTCGCGTACGGCGAGATCGTCGCAACGGTATCGTCGCGCTCGGTCGGCCCCGGCACGCGCAAGAACATCGACGAATTCACGCGCACGACGTCCGGCGCGATCGAACAGGTCGGCGGCGCACGCAAGGGCAAGGCGATCATCGTGATCAATCCGGCCGAACCGCCGCTGATCATGCGCGACACGATCCACTGCCTGACCGACGGCCCGCCCGACGTCGACGCGATCACCGCGTCGGTGCACGCGATGGTCAAGGAAGTGCAGCGCTACGTGCCCGGCTACACGCTGAAGAACGGCCCGGTGTTCGACGGCAACCGCGTGTCGGTCTTCATGGAAGTCGAGGGGCTCGGCGACTACCTGCCGAAGTACGCGGGCAACCTCGACATCATGACCGCCGCCGCGGCCGCCACGGCCGAGCGTTTCGCCGAACAGATGCTGGCCGCGACGGCCGCCACCGCTTGAGTCGAGGAGTCACACGATGTCACTTGCAGGCAAGAAGATCACCGTCCACGACATGTCGTTGCGCGACGGGATGCATCCGAAACGTCATCAGATCACGCTCGACCAGATGCGCAACATCGCGCGCGGGCTCGATGCGGCCGGCGTGCCGCTGATCGAGGTCACGCACGGCGACGGGCTCGGCGGCGCATCGGTCAACTACGATTTTCCCGCGCATACCGACGAGGCGTACCTGAGCGCCGTGATCCCGGAGCTGAAGCAGGCGAAGGTATCGGCGCTGCTGCTGCCGGGCATCGGCACCGTCGAGCACTTGCGCATGGCGCACGAACTCGGCGTCGGCACGATCCGCGTCGCCACGCACTGCACCGAAGCGGACGTGTCGGAACAGCACATCGGCCTGGCCCGCACACTCGGACTCGATACGGTCGGATTCCTGATGATGGCGCACATGTCGTCGCCCGAGCAGCTCGTCGTGCAGGCGAAGCTGATGGAGTCGTACGGCGCGAACTGCATCTACATCACCGATTCGGCCGGCCACATGCTGCCCGACGACGTGACCGCGCGGATCGGCCAGGTGCGCGCCGCGCTGAAGCCGGAGACGGAACTCGGCTTCCACGGGCATCACAACCTCGCGATGGGCGTCGCGAACTCGGTCGCGGCGGTCGCCGCCGGCGCGAACCGGATCGACGCGGCCGCGGCCGGCCTCGGCGCGGGCGCGGGCAATACGCCGATGGAAGTGTTCGTCGCCGTGTGCGACCGGATGGGCATCGAGACGGGCGTCGACGTGTTCGCGATTTCCGACGTGGCCGAGGATCTCGTCGTGCCGATCATGGACGCGCCGATCCGCCTCGACCGCGATGCGCTGACGCTCGGCTATGCGGGCGTCTACTCGTCGTTCCTGCTGTTCGCGAAGCGTGCGGAAGCGAAATACGGGATTCCGGCGCGCGACATCCTCGTCGAGCTGGGTCGCCAGCGGCTCGTCGGCGGTCAGGAGGACATGATCGAGGATGCGGCGCTGACGATGGTTCGCGCGCGGGAGGTCGCGGCGTAACCGGCGTGATCGACGATATCGGGCCGCCATCGCCCGATACGCCGGCGAATCTGCGGAACGGGGCGCGATGCGCCCCGTTGCCCATCAGGCGTCAACCACGCGCCGCATCAGCGGTGCTTTCCGCCATGCCTGCGCCGCCGATGCGCCGCGCGCGCCTGCAGCAGCGTCGGCATCAGCTCCTCGATATACTGCCGCGCCTGTCCGCGCGTGACGATTTCGCTGAACCGCCGATGCGCGTGGTCGTGCCCGACCAGCGCCGCATGCGCCTTCTTCAGGATGTGCAGATACGCGATCAGGCTGGTGCCGTCACGCACGGGCAGCGCATCGCGCGGGTCCGTCGCCGAAGTCGTGTTCATGAGCCGATCCTCGTCGGGCAGTCGGTGCGGCAGGTCGTTGTAACAAGCGACAGCAGGTCGTTCGCGGCGCGATCGCGGTCGGTCAGCGGCGCAAGACCGAACAGGCGCCCGAGCGTCGCGACCACCGAGCTGTGATCGTACGGCGTGTGATCGACGTGCCCTGCCGCAACCCACGGCGACACGACGATCGCGGGCACCCGCACGCCATACACGTCGAAGCCGAAACCGCTCGCGTTCAGCGTCGCGGCCGCGCCGTCGTTCGGCGGCGCCGCCGCGTCCGGCCGGACCGAATCGTAGAAGCCGCCGTGCTCGTCATAGACGATCACGAGCAGGCTGTGCTCCCACACCGGCGAATTGCGGATCGCGTCGTACACGCGCGCGGCGAGCTGGTCGCCGCCGGCAAGACCGTCCATCGGATGTTGCGAGCTGCCGTTCTGGTAGGTGCCGTGCACGATGTCGCCGTAACCGGGCTCGATGAACGTGTAGCGCGCGGTATAGCCGGCCGCGAGATCGGCTTCGAAGTGGGCCAGATCGTCGACGTCGAAAAAGCTCACGCCCTTCAGCGAGGCCACCTGCGGCACGTGGCCGAGCGGATCGCCCGACTGGTCCTGGTAGATGCGCCAGTTGTCGTCGCCGAGTGCGGCGAAGATCGAGCCTTTCGGATAGGGAAAGCCGTCGAACGTATCCCATCCGGCCATTTCTTCGCGGGTCGGCGAATGGTCGAGGCCGGCGGACGACGCGCCGTGCAGGAAGAAGCGGTTCGGCCAGGTCGGCCCCGGCATCGACGCGTGCCAGCGGTCGCACAGCACGAACGCGTTCGCAAGCGCGTACAGCGACGGCGCCTGCGTGCGCACATCCACACCCTGCATGATCGCGCCAACGCTGCCCGGTTGCGGCGGCGTGCCTTCGGAATGCGACGTCGCGTAATTCGACACGAATCCCGAATTGTCGACGCTCGGATAAGGCCGCCCTTTGACGAACGGCACGCCCGCGCCGCACAACTGTTCGAGCACGTCGGTGAATTCGTGGCACGGATCGGTCGGCATCCGGTCCGGCGCGCCGCCGCCGAACGGATGGACGGTGCCGCCGTATGCGTTGCTGTCGCCCGGCGTCGCGGCCGTGATGCCGGCGATGCCCGAGAGCGCGAACAGATGGTCGAACGAGCGGTTCTCGAGCATCAGCACGAACACGTGCCGGATGCGGTCCTGGACCGACTGAACTGCGGGAACGGAAGGAGCTGCGGGGGTTGCGTCTGCACTCATGGCGCCTCCTGGCGTCGCGCGACGAATATCCGGCTGGCACGATCGCGGCGGCACGCAAAGAAACTGAAAGGAAAGGCGCTGCAACGTGCGCGGGCCGCGAATTGCCGACGAGTGTACGGCTACGCCGGCCCGCGCGTAAAGCCGGTTACGGCGCGCGGCAGGACGCGTGCATTCAGCCGACGACCAACGTGGGACGGAAAAGCGATGCGCGGCGAATCGGCGAGTGCGGGGAAAACGAGACGAATCGGGCGATTCGACCGGAGAGAATGCGGCCTCGGCCGCCGCGGCGCTGCCCCGCCGCCGGCGACCGTCGAACGGCGCGAACCGCGCCGTCCATCCGGTGTGCCCGGCCGCATGAACGGGCCGGACGGATTTCGATCGGTGCGGCGTTGCGCTGCCCGATCGCTACTGCTTCAGCGACGCGGTTGCCCGGTGCGCGGCGGACGCGGCGAATTCGCGTCCTTGTGGCGGAAGTTGATGCGCCCCTTCGTCAGGTCGTACACCGACAGTTCCAGCGTCACACGGTCGCCCGCGAGAATGCGGATGTGGTTCTTGCGCATGCGGCCCGACGCATACGCGCCGACCACGACGCCGTTTTCCAGCGTGACACGGTATTTGCTGTCCGGCAGCACTTCGTCGACGATTCCGTCCAGTTCCAGCAGTTCTTCTTTTGCCAAACCAATTCCTCCAGACAAGGTGATGACCGCGGCCGCGGCGAACTCACCGGCGCCGTGCCCCGCAACGGGACGGCGGCCGGCGGGATGCCGGGGATCAATTCGTTCAGACGGGCGACGCGCCCGTCTTGCAATCGGAGCCCGGCGCAATGCGGCGGTCGGGCGGTCGGTGGCGGCGATGCGATCGGCACCGCGCAAAGTCGGGACCGCGCCGCGTGCGGCATGGCGACGGTCTACTCGAGTTGAAGCATGGGCCGCTGGCGATGCGGCGAGCGCGTCGCGAGGGCGTTGGATCGCACGTCGTACGGACCTGCGATGGATGAGGGAAGCACACGACCGATGCATCGTGAATTCCGCGATGCATCGGTCGTGTGCGTCGAAACGCGCAGGACGCCGGCTCGGGCCGGCCTCCGCGCGAAATCCGACCGGCAGCGGCCGCCATTCGACGGCCGGTGCCGAGGCGGCTTACTGCGGCGTGATGTTCGACGCTTGCAGACCCTTCGGGCCACGCTTCACTTCGTAGCTGACCTTCTGGCCTTCGGCCAGGGTCTTGAAGCCCGTGCCGCGAATTTCCGAGAAATGGGCGAACAGATCGTCGCCGCCGTTGTCCGGGGAAATGAAACCAAAGCCCTTGGTTTCGTTGAACCACTTGACGGTACCGGTATCCACAAATACTTCCTTAATACGAATAATTGAACATGCGCCCCGTGACGGGCACAGAAAGAATCAAAAGAGGGAGAGACCAACGACTGCCGCACGCCGTGCGGCCAATGATGAGCAATCGAACTTCTTGAAGACTTCGGTCTCGGACACTACGCGGTGCCGGCCGATCCGTCAAGCTCTTTCGAAGCGTTGCAGGCGCGCGGCGGCGCGCGCGCCTTGCCTGGCGGGCGTCGGCGGCGATCGGGACACGAAACGATGCGCCCCCTATTTTCGCCGCGCTTCGCCGTTACTGCCCGTCACCGCGGTTCGAACACGTGATGCAGCGCCGGCGGCGCCGCACCGTCGCGGATCTTGATTTCGAACGTCTTGCGCGCGACGCTCGACGGCCGCACGTCGGCCGCGTCCAGGTAGAACTGCGAATACCAGTCGCGCATCTGGTACAGCGGCCCGTCGCCTTCGCACAGCAGCGGGTTGTCGATGCGCGTCTTGCTGTGCCAGATGTCGACGTCCTCGTAGAACGCGCGCTGCGCTTCCTTCACGTATGCGTTCGCGATCTCCATGTTCTGCGCGTCGCTCAGGCCGGCCACCTTCTTCACGATCACGCCGTAGCGCAGCTCGAAGCTGTTCATGTCGATCGGCACGTGGCAGTTCAGCAGCACCGAATGGATCGGCTGTCCGCCGCTCTGCCCCGTCATCTGCGTGATGTGCACGGCCGGCCCGAAATACGTCGACAACGCGGTCAGGCTGTCGCCGCCGAGCTTCTCGCTGCGGCCAACCATCAGCTGCGTCGCCTTGTGATCCTCGAACAGGTTCGCGAAATAGTCGATCGGCGCGTGGTGCACGGTCGCGAAGTGCGCGACGTCCGAGATGTTGTCGACCAGTTCGCGGCAGTTCGCCTGGATCACCATCTTGTCGACGACCCAGTCCGACCATTCGCCGGAGAAGCACACGTCGAGGCGCGGGATCGCGACTTCCGGCGGCGGCGCATTGCCTTCCGGATCGTTCCACACGAACAGCAGGTTGTTTTCCTCGCAGGTCGGCCACGCGCCGATGCGCGCCTTCGGCGGAATCCGCTTGCAGTACGGGATCGACGCGCACTGCCCGTCGCCGTTCCACGCCCAGCCGTGGAACGGGCAGACGAGATTGTCGCCTTCGACCGTGCCGAGGCTCAGGTCGGCGCCCATGTGCGGGCAATACGCGTCGACGACGTTGATCTTGCCGGTCGAATCAGCGAACGCGGCGAGCTTGCGGCCGAAGACGTTCAGCGTGTGCGGCTTGCCGTCCTTGTAGTCGCGGGCGAGCCCGAGGCAGTGCCAGCCGCGCGCATAGCGCTGCGCGAGCGGCTGGGCTTCGATCTTGTAAGGGCGTGCGGACATGTGGGTTGACTCCTCTTTGGGGGACGCGCGGCGGCCCGCCGCGCACCGGGGTAACGGGGGTTGCGTCGCTCAGCGCACCGGATTGCCGGGTTCGAGCGTGCGTGTCGGCTTGAGCGCGGGGGGCGGCGCGGCCTGCGGCGACGCCGGCTGCGGCTCGCGCGACACGCGGCGCTCCGCCCGCTCGACGCCGAGCCATGCGGCCAGCGCGGGCAGCAGGAACACCGCGCCGAACAGGTTCACGAGGAACATGAACGCGAGCAGCACGCCCATGTCGACCTGGAACTTCAGCGCGGAGAACGCCCAGGTGCCGACGCCGATGAACATCGTGACGGCCGTGAACAACGCCGCGGTGCCGCGCTGGCGCATCGCGTCGGCGAATGCGTCCGGCAGCGTCGCGCCGTGGCGGATGTCGTGCTGCAGGCGTTCGTACAGGTAGATCCCGTAGTCGACGCCGACCCCGACGCCGAGCGTGATCACCGGCAGCGTCGCGACCTTCAGCCCGATGCCGAGCCGCGCCATCACCGCGTTGCACAGGATCGACACCAGCGTGAGCGGCACGATGATGCACAGCACCGCGCGCCACGAGCGGAACGTGACCGCGCAGAGCAGCGCGATCGCGCCGAAGATCGACAGCAGCATCGCGATCTCCGCGTCGCCCACCGCCTCGTTGGTCGCGGCCATCACGCCGACGTTGCCGCCCGCGAGCCGGAACGCGACGTTCGGCGTCGGGTTCTCGGCCGCGAAGCGCTTGATCTCGTCGACGATGTGCGCGATGGTCGTGCCTTCGTGGTTCTGCGTGTAGATCAGCACCTGGATCGCCTTGCAGTTCGCGGTGTTCATCCCGTTGTCGGGATCGAACGCATTGGAGCCCTGCGTGAGCCCGTCGCTGGAGCGCGGCAGCGCGGCCCAGCGCGGGTTGCCTTCGTTGAACGCGGCGATGAACACCTTGCCCTGCGACGACACGCTCGTCACCGACTGCACGCCGGCCACGCCGCGCATGTTCATCTCGAACTTCTCGATCGCGCTCATCACCGGGTAATGCAGGCACGCATCGTCGAAACCGGTCGTCTCGACGATCACCGACAGCACGTCGACCCCGATGTTGTACTGATGCGTGATGGCCGCGTTGTCGATGTTGTAGCGCGAGTTCGCGCGCAGCTCCGGCGCACCGGTGCCGATGTCGCCGATCTCCAGCTTGCGCGACTCGAGCGTGCCGTATGCGAGCAGCGCGAGCGCGACCGCGAACACGCCGAGCGCCGGCGCCGGCCGCGCGAACACCGCGAAGCGCGACCACTTCCCGCTGCCGCCGGCCGCCGCCGTGCGCTGGGCACGCGCGAGCGTGCCGCGCTCGAGGCGCGTGTACGACAGCAGGATCGGCAGGAACACCTTGTTGGTGACGATCATCAGCAGCACGCCGAGGCACGCGGTGATGCCGAGCTCGCGCACGATGTCGATCCTGATCCGCATGATCACCATGAAGCCGAGCGCGTTGGTCAGCAGCGCGACCGTGCCCGGCACGAACAGCTTGCGGAACGCGTCGCGCGCGGCCTCGACCGACGACGCGCCGCGCACCAGCGCCTGCTTCCACGCATTGGTCATCTGCACCGCGTGCGACACGCCGATCGAGAAGATCAGGAACGGCACGAGGATCGACATCGGATCGATGCCGAGCCCGAGCAGCGGCAGCGCGCCAAGCAGCCAGACGACGGGCAGCAGCGCGACGACGAGCGCGAGCACGGTGGTCTTCAGCGAGCGCGTATAGCCGAACAGCAGCGCGGCCGTCACGAGGAACGCCAGCGCGAAGAACGCCATCACGCCGGCGATTCCGGCCTCGACGTCGCCGACCAGCTTCGCGAAGCCGATGATGTTGACGTCGATGCCCTGCCTTGCGTAGCGCGCGCGGATTTCCTCGAGCTGGCGCGCGACCGCGCTGTAGTCGAGCCGCTTGCCGGTGGCCGGATCGGTCTCGCGCAGTTCCGCGCGGATCAGCGCCGACTTCAGGTCGTTGCCGACCAGCCGGCCGATCTGCCCGGAGCGCGCGACGTTGCGGCGCACCTTCGCGAGATCGTCCGGGTTCGCGCTCGAGAACTGGCCGGGCACGACCACGTCGCCGCGAAAGCCGGCCTCGGTCACTTCGGTGTAGTGGACGTTCGGCGTGAACAGCGAGAACACGCGCGAGCGGTTCACACCCGGGATGAAGAACACGTCGTCGGTCGCGTGGCGCAGCGCGTCCATGAACGTCTGGTTGTAGATGTCGCCGTCGCCCTTCCAGCGCAGGCTGACGAGGATCGTGTTCGCGCCGGGGAACGCGCCCGCGTAGCGCTCGAACACCTGCATGTACGGGTGCTGCATCGGGATCATCTTGTTGAAGCCCGGATCGAGCTTCAGGCGCGTCGCCGACAGGCCGAGCGCGAGCGTCGCCGCGATGCACAGCAGCATCAGCAGCCGGCGCTGCCGGATGATCGTGTCGGCGCAGCGCTCGACGAACGCGGCGAGGCGCGATGCGGGAACGGCTTCGGTGGGGCGTGACAGGTCGTTCATGGATTTCTCGGGTCGGAACGGACGGGACGGACGATGCGGGCGGTACGGGTCGGCGCAGCGACCCGAACGGATGCGGGCGGCGGCAAGCGCCGCCGCCGCGCATCAGGACGGCGACGCGGCGAGCGGCGCGACGCCGGCCTCGCCGCCGAGCAGCAGCGCGCCGCGGCCCATGTCGAGCACCGCCGCGAGGCTCTGCACGCCGCCGAGCTTGCGCACGTCGAAGGTCAGGCCGCCGTCGCGCGACGCGACGATCGCGCCGCCCTGGCCGACCAGCACGAGCTCGCCGTCGGCAAGCTGGGTCGCGCCGAAGTACGACACCGGCACGTGGCTGTCGACGTGCGTCCAGGTCGTGCCGCGATCGGCGCTGCGCAGCACGTTGCCGCGCATGCCGTACGCGATCCAGTCGCCGTTCGCGAGCATCAGCGCGCCGAACAGCGAGCCTGCGTACGGCGACGGGCGCTTGTCCCAGGTCACGCCGTTATCGGTCGAGCGCAGCAGCGTGCCGCTCTCGCCTGCGATCAGCAAATTGCCGTGGCCGTCGCCGACGATCGCGTTCAGGTGGCGGTCGCCCGCCGGCGTCTTCAGCGGCTGCCACGTGATCCCGGCGTCGTCCGAGCGCAGCAGCTGGCCGAAACTGCCGGCCGCGAACAGCGCGCCGTTCGCGCTGCCCCAGACGGACAGCAGCGGATCGGAATGCGCGTTGTCGCTGTGGACCTCGCGCCAGTGCACGCCCGCATCGTCGCTGCGCACGATCCGGCCGTCGTGGCCGACCGCGATGCCGAGCGTCGGCGTGACGAAGCTCACCTGCGTGAGCGTCGAGCCCTGGTCGGGCGTGACCGACGCCGGCCGCCAGCGGCGGCCCGCATCGTCGCTCAGCAGAATCACGCCGCGCTCGCCGACCGCGACGATGCGCGTGCCGGCGCGGGCGAGCCCATTGATCTGCAGGCGGTCCGCATGGATCGCGGTGACCGGGAACGCCGGCAGCGGGCGCGGCGAGAACGCGAACAGCGCGGCGCCGAGCACGAGCGCCGACATCGCGAGTCCTGGCAAGGTACGTTTCATCGGTTGTCTCCTGTCCTGGCAAGCGGCCCGGGCCGCGCCGACGCGCTCGCCCTGCCGCTGCAAGTCTCCGGGCCGTCGGTCGTCGCCGCGGCCTCGCATGGTTCCGAATGGATGGCGGCCGAACCGGACTGTCGGTCCGGCCGCCGGTGCGGCTGCGTCGAACGCGGTTACATGCCGTTACGCGCCGACTTCGAACAGCGCGGCGGCACCCATCCCGCCGCCGATGCACATCGTCACGACCGCATGCCGTACGCCGCGGCGCGCGCCTTCGAGCAGCGCATGCATCGTCATCCGCGTGCCCGACATCCCGAACGGGTGGCCCAGCGCGATCGCGCCGCCGTCGACGTTCAGCCGCTCGTCGGGGATGCCGAGCGTGTCGCGGCAATACAGCGCCTGGCACGCGAACGCCTCGTTCAGCTCCCACAGCCCGATGTCGCGCACGGTCATCCCGAAGCGCGCCAGCAGCTTCGGAATCGCGAACACCGGGCCGATGCCCATCTCGTCCGGCTCGCAGCCGGCCACGGCCAGCCCGCGGAACGTGCCGAGCGGCGCGAGCCCGCGACGCGCGGCCTCGGCGCGCGACATCACGACCACCGCCGCCGCGCCGTCCGACAACTGCGATGCGTTGCCGGCCGTCACGAACTCGCCCTGCTCGACGACCTTGCCGCCGCTCCACGACGGCTTGAGCCCCGCGAGCCGCTCGGCCGTCGTATCGGCGCGCACGCCTTCGTCGCGCGCCGCGTGCACGGCCTCGTGACCGGTCGGGTTGCCTTCCTTGTCGAACAGCGCGCGCGTCACGTCGAGCGGCGCGATTTCCGCGTCGAAGCGGCCGGCCGCCTGCGCGTCGGCCGTGCGCTGGTGGCTCTGCAACGCGAATTCGTCCTGCGCCGCCCGCGAGATCCCGTAGCGGCGCGACACGATCTCGGCGGTTTCCATCATTGCCATGTACGCGGCCGGCTGGTGGTCGAGCACGGCCTGCGAACGCGCGCGGTAGACGTTCTTGTGCTTGTTCTGCGTGAGCGAGATCGATTCGACGCCGCCCGCGACGACGATCCGCGCGTCGCCCGCGCCGATGCTGCGCGCGGCGCTCGCGATCGACATCAGGCCCGACGAACACATGCGGTCGATCGACATGCCGGGCACCGACGCCGGCAGCCCCGCCGCCGCGGCCGACAGGCGACCGATGTTGTAGCCCTGCGTGCCCTGCTGCGCGGCACAGCCGATCAGCACGTCGTCGACGTCGGCCGGCGCGACGCCCGCGCGTTCGAGCGCGGTGCGCACGACGTGGCCGCCCAGCGCGGGCGCCTCGGTGT
The DNA here is from genome assembly GCF_902833125.1 of Burkholderia sp. BCC1640. NCBI lineage: Bacteria > Pseudomonadati > Pseudomonadota > Betaproteobacteria > Burkholderiales > Burkholderiaceae > Burkholderia > Burkholderia sp. BCC1640. Next base: position 77,584 of record NZ_CADFEF010000018.1, read on the forward strand.
CGTTGAACATGCCGCGAAACGCCTTGCCGATCGGCGTGCGTGCGACGGAAACGATGACTGCGTCTTCCATGAGCTGGCTCTCTGAATCTAGAAGTAGTAACGGCTGATCGTGTCGGCCACGCAGCCGGGTTTCGCGTCGCCTTCGATCTCGACGGTCACGCGAATCCATGCCTGCACGCCGCCGTCGAGCGGCTCGACGCGCAGCAGCTCGCCGACGCCGCGCACGCGTGCACCGACCTTCACCGGCGCCGGGAAGCGGATCCTGTCGCAGCCGTAGTTGACGCCGAGCCGCGCGCCGTCGATGCGCACGATCTGCGGCAGGAAATGGTTGACGAGCGACAGCGTCAGGTAGCCGTGCGCGATGCACGCGCCGAACGGGCCGTCCTTCGCGCGTACCGGGTCGACGTGCACCCACTGGTGGTCGCCCGTCGCGTCGGCGAAGCCGTCGATGCGGATCTGGTCGATCGCGAGCCACGCGCTCGCGCCGAGCGTGTCGCCGACGGCCGCCGCGAGCTCAGCGGGATGCGCGAACACGCGGGGCGTCGCGCGCACGGGGTCGAGGGTCGTCTCCATCATGCGTGCTGGCTGCTGACCGACAGCACTTCGCCAGTCATGTACGACGCGTAATCGCTTGCAAGAAACACCATCACGTTCGCGACCTCCCAGACTTCGGCGGCGCGCCCGAAGGCTTCGCGCGACGCCAGTTGATTCAGCAAGTCGGCCGGGGCCGACTTCTTCAGAAAATCGTGCATCGCGATGCTCGGCGCGACCGCGTTGATGCGCACGCCGTAAGGCGACGCCTCGAGCGCCGCGCAGCGCGTGAGCGCCATCACGCCCGCCTTCGCCGCCGCGTAATGCGCCTGTTCCGCCTGCGCACGCCAGCCGAGCACCGATGCGTTGTTGACGATCGCGCCGCGGCCGCGGGCCTGCATGTGCGGCAGCATCGCGCGCGTCATCCGGAACGTCCCGGTGAGGCTAATGTCGATCACCCGCGACCATTCGGCATCGTCCATTTCGACGATGCGTTTGGCGCCGCCGAGCCCGGCGTTGTTGATCAGCACGTCGACGCCGTCGAGCCTGTCCTGCGCATCGGCCACGAGCGCCTGCACGTCGTCCTCGACCGCGACGTTGCACAGGCGGCCGTAAATCTGCTGCAGCCCCGTTTCGGCGCGCAGCGTCTCCACTGCCTGTTCGAGGCGCTTCTCGTGGATGTCGGAGATGAACAGCGCGCGGCAGCCTTCCTCCGCGCAGCGGCGCGCGGCCGCGAAGCCGATGCCGGCGCCGGCGGCGGCCGTGATCAGCACCGATTTGCCGGCGAGCAGCTGGTGGCCCGGCACGTAGGTCGGCGCTTTCTGGATCTGGGGTTCGGTCATGCTGTGCCTCGTGGTTCCCTGGGCATGCCGAGCCCGCGCTCGGCCATGATGTTGAGCTGGATTTCGTTGGTGCCGGCGTAGATCGTGTCCGCGCGGGAGAACAGGAATACGCGCTGCAGATGGGTGAGCTTTTCGTCGGCTGGATCGATCACGTTCGCGCGGGGCCCGTGCGCGTCCATCGCGAGCTGGCCGAGGTCGCGGTGCCAGTTCGACCAGAAATACTTGTAGATCAGTGCCTCGCGGCGCAGCGGCGCGGTGGCGCCGTTCGCGTCGTCCGCGCCCGACAGCATCCGCAGCGCGTTGTAACGCATCACGCGCAGCCCGGCCCACGCGCGGCCGATCCGCTGGCGCAGCACCGGGTCGCGATCGGCGCCCGATTCGCGCGCGGCGTCGATCACCCATTCGAGCTCGCGGACGAACTGCATCTGCTGGCCGAGCGTCGACATCCCGCGCTCGAAGCCGAGCAGCGTCATCGCGATGCGCCAGCCGTCGCCCGGCGCGCCGACCAGGTCGCGTGCTGCCGCGCGCGCGCCGTCGAAGAACACTTCGTTGAATTCGGCGCCGCCGTTGAGCTGCCTGATCGGGCGAATTTCGATGCCCGGCTGGTCGAGCGGCAGCAGCAGGAACGACAGCCCCTTGTTGCCCTTCGACGCCGGATCGGTGCGCGCGAGCACGAAGATCCAGTCGGAATCGTGCGCGAGCGACGTCCACACCTTCTGGCCGAACACGCGCCACGTGCCGTCGGCGTCCTGCTCGGCACGCGTGCGCACGTTCGCGAGATCGGAGCCCGCGCCCGGCTCCGAGTAGCCCTGGCACCAGAACTGCGTGCCGGCGAGAATCCCGGGCAGGAAGCGCGCGCGCTGGTCGTCGGTGCCGCACGCGACGAGCGTCGGCCCGAGCAGCCCTTCCCCGATATGGCCCATTCGGCCCGGGCCGCCGGCACGCGCATATTCCTCGTGGAAAATCACCTGCTCGGCGACCGTGAAGCCGCGGCCGCCCGCGTCGGTCGGCCAGCCGAGGCCGGTCCAGCCGCCGTGCGCCAGTTCCCGTTCCCACGCCTTGCGCAGTTCCGGAAACGCTTCCTCGTCGCCGGGGCCACCGCGGTATTTCAGGCACGCGAATTCGCCGGTCAGATGCGACTGCACCCAGTCGGCGACTTCGTGCCGCAATTGCTGTTCGCGCGTTTCGCTGTTCATTGGAGTGCTCCGGTGCGCGCGGCGGACGGACGCGTGGCGATCGACGCCTGCGGCGATGCGAGGACTGCGTCGCACGGCGACGTGTCGCCGTCGATCGCATGGCGTGCGATCCATTCGAGCAGTTGCGGCGTGCTGCCGAACTGCGTGCCCGACGCCTGTGCGCGCTTGAAGTAGAGATGCGGGTCGTATTCCCACGTGAAGCCAACGCCGCCGTGCAGCTGGATCGCTTCCTGCGCGCAGAATGCATACGCGTCGTTCGCGGCGGCTTTCGCGGCCGCGACGTCGGCGCGCAACGCCGCGCCCGGCACCGCCCCGCCCGCTTCTGCATCCCATGCGTGCGCCGCGCCGAGCACCGCCGAGCGCGCGGATTCGATCAGCACCATCATCTGCGCGCAACGATGCTTGACGGCCTGGAACGACGCGATCGCGCGGCCGAACTGCACACGCTGGCCCGTATAGTCGAGCGTCAGGTCGAGGCATTGCTGTGCGCCGCCGAGCTGTTCGGCGGCCAGCGCGAGCGCCGCGAACCATGCGGCACGTTCGAGCACCTGCGCGGCAACGGTGCCGCCGGCGAACAGCGCGTCGCGGCTCACGCGGATGTCGTCGAGGACGATGCGCGCGATCGGCCGCGTCGCGTCGAGCGTGTCGAGCGGCGCGATGCTCAGGCCGGGCGCCGTCGCGACGTCGATCGCGAACAGGCCGATCGACTGCCCCTCGTTCGCGATCCGCGCGGGGATGAGCAGCAGATCGGCGCGCGCGCCGTCGATCACCTGTTCGATCGTGCCGGACAACGCATAGCCGCCCGCTGCTTCTTCCGCGACGACCGGCAACTGCCATGAACCTGCGGGCAGCTCGAACGGCAAGGCCAGCGTCGCGCTGCACGCACCTTCGGCGATCTTCGCGAGCCAGCCGGCCGCGAGCGGCGCATCGGAGCAACTCGCCAGCGCGGTCGCGGCCAGGCACGCGGTCGAGAAATACGGCACGCACGCGACGCGCCGGCCGAGCTGCTCCATCAACAACGTCTGCTCGACCGCGCCGAGCCCCATCCCGCCTGCCGCCTCCGGCAGCGACAGCGCGTTCCAGCCGAGCTCGCCCGCGAGCGCGGCCCACAGCGTGTCGTCGCGGCCGGCCGATTGCTCGAGCGCGCGTCGCACGTCGGCGGACGCGCTGCGTTCGGCGAGCACGTCGGCCGCCGCGTCGCGGATCATCGCCTGTTCGTCGGTGAGCGCCAGATCCATGCGTCAGCTCCCGTACACGCGCTGCGCGGGACGTGCGTCGGCGATCAGCCGCGCGACCGCCGGGCCGACCTCGGCCGGCGCCCAGCGCGCGCCGCGGTCGACGCTCGGGCCGGTGCGCCAGCCTTCGGCGACCGCGATCATCCCGCCCGCGACCTCGAACACCTGGCCCGTCACGTCGGCCGACAGCGCGCTGCCGAGCCACACAACGAGCGGCGCGACGTTGGCCGGATCGAAATAGTCGAAGCCGCCGTCCTCGGGCTTCTTCATCATGTCGGCGAATACGCCTTCGGTCATCGACGTGCGCGCGGCCGGCGCGAGCGCGTTCACGCGCACGCCGTAGCGCTGCAGCTCGGCCGCCTGCATCAGCGTGAGCGCCGCGATGCCGGCCTTCGCCGCGCCATAGTTCGACTGGCCGATCGACCCTTGCAGCCCGGCGCCGGAACTCGTGTTGACGATCCGCGCGTCGACCGCGTGGCCGGCCTTCGCGGCGTCGCGCCACACGCGCGCCAGCACGCTCGACAGGCAGAAGTGGCCGCGCAGATGCACGCGCATCACGTCGTCCCAGTCGGTTTCGGTCATGCTGGTGAACATCTTGTCGCGGCAGATGCCGGCGTTGTTGACCAGCACGTGCACGTCGCCGAACGCTTCGCGCGCGGCATCGACGATCCGCTGCGCGGTGTCGATCCGCGTGATGTCGTCGGCATTCGCGAGCGCGCGGCCGCCGCGTCGTGCGATCTCGTCGCACACGGCCTGCGCGGCCTCGTGACGGATGTCGTTGACGACGACCGCCGCGCCTTCGGCCGCGAACGCGAGCGCGTATTCGCGTCCGAGGCCGCCGCCCGCGCCGGTGATGATGGCGGTGCGTCCGTTACAGATTCCCATGCTTGTGCCTCCTGGATCGAGAGATCGTGAAAGTGCCGCGCTCACAGGCGCTCGATGATCGTGACGTTCGCGAGACCGCCGCCTTCGCACATCGTCTGCAATCCGTAACGACCGCCGGTGCGTTCCAGTTCGTGCAGCAGCGTCGTCATCAGCCGCGCGCCGGTCGCGCCGAGCGGGTGGCCGAGCGCGATGCCGCCGCCGTTCGGGTTGGTCTTCTCGTGCGGGAAGCGCGTGTCGGCAAGCCACGCCTGCGCGACCGACGCGAACGCCTCGTTCATCTCGACGACGTCGATCCGCGACCAGTCGAGCCCGCTCTTCTTCAACGCGGCCTGGGTCGCCGGGATCGGCGCGGTGAGCATCCACAGTGGATCGTCGCCGAGCACGCTCAGGTGATGGATGCGTGCGCGCGGCGTGAGCCCGTAGCGCTTCAGCGCATCCTCCGAGACGATCAGCAACGCGGCGGCCGCATCGCAGGTCTGGCTCGCGACGGCGGCCGTCAGCGAGCCGCCCGGCATCAGCGGTTCGAGCGTCGCCATCTTTTCGAGCGATGTGTCGGGGCGCGGCGTCTCGTCGTGCAGCACGCCTTCGAGCGGCACGATTTCCCGCTTGAAATGGCCGGCCTCGATCGCCGCCACGGCGCGGCGGTGGCTTTCCAGCGCGTAGCGCTCCATCGCATCGCGCGACAGGTTCCAGTGATCGGCGATCCGCTGCGCGGCGACGAACTGCGACACCGGCGCGTCGCCGAAGCGCGCGCGCCAGCCGGCGCTGCCCGAGAACGGGTCGTCGAAGCCGAGCGGCGCCGCGCTCGTCATCGCGGACGAGATCGGGATCTGCGTCATCGTCTGCACGCCGCCCGCGACCACCACGTCCTGCACGCCGCTCATCACGGCCTGCGCGGCGAAGTGAACGGCCTGCTGCGACGAGCCGCACTGGCGATCGACCGTCACGCCCGGCACCTGGAGCGGCAGCCCGGCCGCGAGCCAGCAGGTGCGCGCGATGTTGCCGGCGAGCGGGCCGATCGTATCGACGCAGCCGAATACCACGTCGTCGTATTCGTCGGCCGGGATCGCGTTGCGCTCGACGAGCGTCTTCAGCACGAAGCCGCCGAGGTCCGCCGCATGCACGTGCGCGAGCCCGCCCTTGCGGCGGCCGGTCGGCGTGCGCAGCGCGTCGACGATATAGGCTTGTTTCATCAGTGGGTTTCCTCGAAGTCGAAGGTCTGCGCGGGGCCGATCGGCAATGCGTCGCCGAGGATCGCGTCGGCCACGCGGGCCTTGTGGAATGCGTTGTCGCCCCAGCTGCCGGAGAGCGCCCAGATCCGCTTCATGAAGATCTGCAGGTCGAGCTCCCACGTGTAGCCGATCGCGCCGTGCACCTGCATCGTGTGGCGCGCGGCCAGTTGCGCGGCGGCGGTCGCCGCGAGCTTTGCGTGCGACACCAGCACCGCGCGCTGCGGGTGATCGTCGGCGATCGCCCGGGCCGCGCGCGCCACCACCGGCCGTGCGAACTCGTAGCGGATCGCGACGTCGGCGAGCAGATGCTTGAGCGCCTGGTATGAGCCGATCGCCTTGCCGAACTGCTTGCGCTGCGCGCTGTAGTCGATCGCAACGTCGAGCACGCGCTGCGTGAGCCCGAGCAGTTGCGCCGCGACCGCGAACGCGCCGTGGTCGAGCGCGCGATCGAGCAGCGGCGCGGCTTCGTCGGCGCTCGCGATGCGCGTGGCCGCCGACGGCTCCCAGTCGAGCGTGAACAGGCGCCGCGACGGGTCGACGCTGTCGACCGCGCGCCACGCGCACTGAGCGGGATCCACGCGGTGCAGCTCGCCGCGGTGCTCGCACAGCAGCGCTTGCGCGACGTGCACGTCGGCCGCATACGGGTTCACCGGATGCACGAGCGCGACACGCGCGCGCCCTTCGGCGATGTCGCGCAGCAGCGCGTCGCGCCAGTCGCTGGCCGGCAGCCGCGCGAGCACGCCGGCCGATACGAGCGCCGTGTCGAGCAACGGCTCGGGGCTGCCGAAGTAGCCGTAGGTCTGCGCGAGCAGCGCCCATTCCACTTCGGTCAGGCCGAGACCGCCGTGCGCCTCGGGCACCGACACGGCGGTCAGCCCCTGCGACGCGAACAACGACCACAGCGCGTCGGAGCGGCCCGTCGGCGTGGCCCACAGCTCGCGGATCAGCTCCGGGGTCATCTCGGTCATCAGCAGGCGCTTCACGCTGTCCGCGAGCGCTTCCTGGTCTTCATCGAATACGAAATCCATACGATGTCCGTTCAGTGAGGTTGGCGCCGGCGCGCTTACGCGCGCGGCATGCCGAGCATCCGTTCGGCGACGATGTTGCGCTGGATCTCGTTGGTGCCCGCGTAGATCGGGCCGGCCTGCGCGAACAGGAAGCCGTCGAGCCAGTGACCGAGCGTCGCGTGCTGCGCGGCCGTCTGCGGGACGACTTCGCCGTGCGCGCCGAGAATGTCGAGCGCGGTCTGGTGCATCCGCAGGTCGAGTTCCGACCAGAACACCTTGTTGGTGCTCGACTCCGCGCCGATATGGCCGCCCTTCAGCAGCCGGCTCGCGGTCGCGTAGGTCGACAGCGCGTACGCCTGCGCATCCATCCATGCGGCGACCACGCGTTCGCGCAGCGTCGGATCGCGATCCGCGCTGTCGCGGTGCGCGAGATACAGGTCGCGCAGCGCCTGCGCGGTGCGCTGGAAACGGGCGGGCGAACGCAGCATCAACCCGCGCTCGAAGCCGGCCGTCGCCATCGCGACCTGCCAGCCCGCGCCTTCGGCCGCGAGGCGGTTCTCGACCGGCACGCGCACGTCGTCGAAGAAGATTTCCGCGAAGCCCGTCTGCCCGTTCAGCTGGCGAATCGGGCGCACGGTGATGCCCGGCGTCGACAGCGGCACCATCAGGAACGTGAGCCCGTGGTGACGCGACGATTCGGGATCGCTGCGGAACAGCCCGAACAGCCAGTCGGCCCACACCGCGCGGGTCGACCAGATCTTCTGGCCGTTGAGCACGTATTCGTCGCCGATGCGGATCGCCGTCGTGCGGATCGCGGCCATGTCCGAGCCCGCGTTCGGCTCCGACCAGCCCTGCGCCCACACGTGCTCGCCCGCCGCCATCGCCGGCAGGAAGCGCGCCTTCTGCTCCGCCGTGCCGAAATCCATCAGCGTCGGGCCGAGCAGGAAGATGCCGTTCTGGTTCACGCGCATCGGTGCGTCGGCGCGCCAGTACTCTTCCTCGAAGATCAGCCACTCGATCAGGTCGCAACCTCGCCCGCCCAGCTCGCGCGGCCACGTGACCATGCTCCAGCGGCCCGAATGCAGCGTGCGCTCCCATTCGCGGTGCGCGGTGAAGCCTTCCTCGGTGTCGAAACTCGGCAGCCGCTCGCGCGGCACGTGCGCGGCGAGCCATTCGCGGATTTCCGCGCGGAACGCCTGCTGTTGCGGCGTATAGGTCAGGTTCATGCGCGTGCCTCCTCGACGCTGGTCCGTGCGTCGAAATGCGCGTCGCGCTTCTCGACGAACGCGGCACGCGCCTCCGTCGAGTCGTTGGTCATGTACGCCTGCAGCGTGAAGCCCTGCTCCCAGCGGTACTTGTCCTCGAGATCGCCGTCCTCGACGCCGTTCAGCGCCTCCTTCGCGAGCCGCACCATCGCCGGGCTCTTTTCCGCGATCTTGCGGGCGATCGCGAGCGCCGCGTCGCGCAGCGCATCGCGCGCGACGACCTGCTCGACCGCACCGAGCCGGTATGCCTCGGCCGCGTCGATCATCTCGCCCGTGAAGTACATCGCGCGCACCTTCTGCACGCCGAACAGTCGTTGAAGATGTGCGCCGCCGCCCATCGCGCCACGGTCGATCTCCGGCACGCCGAAGCGCGCGCAGTCGGCCGCGACGACGATATCCGCCGCGCCGCAGATGCCGATCCCGCCGCCGAGCACGAAGCCGTGCACGGCCGCGATCACCGGCTTCGGGTTGCGGTGCACCGCGCGGAACGTCTCGTAGTTGCCGGCGTTGACCGACACGATCCGTTCCGGATGCGCGGCCAGCTCCTTGATGTCGACACCCGCGCAGAAGCCGCGGCCTTCGCCGCGCACGACGATCACGCGCACGTCGTCGTCCTCGCCGAGCGCGTCGAGCGCCCGCGCGAGCGCGTGCCAGCCCTGCGCGTCGAGCGCGTTCACGGGCGGATGGGCGATCACCAGTTCGGCGATGCCGTCGGCGCGCTCGATCCGGAACGGCATCGCGCCGCCCGGTTGTTTGGATGTAGTCATCTCCACTGCCTCCCTGTGATGTCTTTCAAGCCGCGTGCGCCGCCGCCACGCCTCGCAACGCGGCCAGCGCGTCGAGCCGGTCGCCGGCCTCCGCGACGATCCGCGCGATCAGCGCGTCGCACGATTCGATCGCGCCGATCATCGCGGCCGCCTGGCCGCTGGGCAGCACGCCCTCGTCCGGCCGCCCCTCGACGATCGCGCGCTGAATCAGGAACGGCGCGTTCGCGGCCATCAGCGTCTGGCTCGCCGTGTAGTCGTGCGAGCGCAGCGCCTTGATCGCGAGGCCCAGCATGTCGGTCGTGCGCAACCCGTTCTGACGGCGCCACGCTTCGGCCGTCTTCAGCGCGAACAGCGTTCGGCGCAGCGGGCCGAAGCGTTCGAGCTTCAGCAGATACGGGTTGTCGATCATGCGTTGCGGCAGCCCGTCGAGCGCGTCCGACACGCGGATCCGCGCCGGATCGCCCACCGCGACGTAGCGGTCGAGCGTCGCGCGCGGCACCGGCGATTCGGCGCTCATCAGGAAGCGCGTACCCATCGCGATGCCGGCCGCGCCGTACGCGAGCGCGGCAGCCAGCCCGCGCCCGTCGAAGAACCCGCCGGCCGCGACGACCGGCACCCGCACCGCGTCGAGCACCTTCGGCAACAGGAGCGTGGTCGGCACCGAGCCCGTATGGCCGCCGCCTTCCGCGCCCTGCACCGTCACGATGTCCGCGCCGAGCTCGACCGCCTTCGCCGCGTGCTTCGGCGCGCCGACGGTCGGCATGCAGACGATGCCGGCGTCCTTGAAGCGGCGGATCGTCTTCGCATCCGGCCCGCGCCCGTAGCTGACCGCGCGCAGCCGATGCTCGATCGCGAGATCGACCACCTGCGCGGCGTTCTTCTGAAACATGTGGAAGTTGATGCCGAACGGCTTGTCGGTCAGCGCCTTCACCTTCAGGATCTCGGCCTCGACCTGCTCCGGTTCGAGCGTCGCGCCGGCCAGGAAGCCGAAGCCGCCGGCGTTGGCGGTGGCCGCGACGAGCCGCGCGTCGGCCACCCAGCCCATCGCGGTCTGCACGATCGGGTAGCGGCAGCCGAGCAGGTCGCACAGCGGGGTATGCAGCGTCGTGCTCATGCGGCGGCTCCGTTGACGGCGGCCGCTGCCGCATCGGTCCGCCCTTCGCCTTCCGCCTGCTCCGGCCTGCGCTGCGAGCTGGCCATCTTGCGTGCGTCGTAGCCGCCGAGGCGGTCGCCGCTGACGAGCTCGTTGTGCGCATGCGCGAAGTGATGCCATGCGAAGGCCGCGTCCATCGCCGCGCGCTTGCCCTGCAGTTCCTCGACGTGGTTCAGTGCCTGCTTGGTCAGCGCGAGGCCGAGCCGCGGCATCGTCGCGATCTTCGCGGCGATCGCGTAGGTTGCGTCGCGCAGCCGCTCGCGCGGCACGACGCGGTTGACCATGCCCATCTGATACGCGCGCTCGGCCGGCATCCGCTCGCCGAGGAACAGGAACTCCTTCGCGATGCGCGGGTTCAGCTCGTACGCGTGCGCGAAATACTCGACGCCCGGAATGCCCATCCGCACGACCGGATCCGCGAAGAACGCGTCCTCCGACGCGACGATCAGGTCGCATACCCATGCGAGCATCAGCCCACCCGCGATGCATGCGCCGTGCACCATCGCGATGGTCGGCTTCGGCAGGTCGCGCCAGCGCCGGCACATCCCGAGGTACACCTCCTGTTCGCGCGCATAGAGGAATTCGCCGCCCTCCTTGTCGACGTGGTCGTACCACAGCGACGCACGATCGAACGACTCGTGAATGTCGCGGCCTGGCGTGCCGATGTCGTGGCCCGCCGAGAAATGCTTGCCGGCGCCCGCGAGCACGATCGCCTTCACCGCGTCGTCGTGCGATGCGCGCCGGAACGCCGCGTCGAGCGCATACGTCATCTTCGAGTTCTGCGCGTTGTGATACTCGGGACGGTTCATCGTGATCGTCGCGATGCCGTCCTCGACCGCGTAGTCGACGACACCGTCGCCGAACGTCATCTGGGTCGCTTCCATGTCGGACCTCATCCGCGGCGCGGCGCCGGATTGTTGCGCACGATCGTCGCGCGCAGGTTGTGAGGGTCGAGCGCACGCACGATGCGCAGGTCTTCCGCGCTCGGCGCGGCCGTCGTGCCGAGTTCCGGTGCGGCAACCAGCGGGAAGCCGGTCGCATCCTGCACCTCGTCGAAGCTCACGCCCGGATGCAGCGAACGCACGCGAATCGCGTGATCGGGGCCGCCGAAATCCATCACGCACAGGTCGGTGACGATGCTGCGCAGGTCGACGAAGGTCTTCATGCCGGGCAGCCGGCGCGCCGGGTTGTAGCCGACCGTGCAGACCATGTCGACCTCGCCTTCGACGAACGTGCGCTTGCCGTGGCCGCTGACGAAGAACGAGTTCGCGTGATTCGTCGAGTTGCCGGGGAAGCCGCGCGCGCCGAGCAGTTGCGTTTTCGGACGCGCGTAGTCGTCGCCGAGCCACGAGATGTTCGCCTGGCCGAAACGGTCGATCTGCGTCGGCATCACCAGCGCGTGACGGCGGCCGTGCCACAGGCAGTCGAACACGCGTTCGTAGGTCATCCAGCCGCTCGCCTTCACGCGATAGCCGTCGGGACGGGGGCCGAGCGGGACCGGCTCCTCGACGAGATACGCCTCGCCGTCGGTCAACATCAGCCCGTTGTTGTAGGCGAGCCGCGCGAGGGCGGCCGCGAGCCGCGGGCCCGTGCCGATGCCGGTCGCCAGCACTTCGCCGTCGTCGCGCCAGAGTCGCGCGGACGCGACGATCATCAGTTCCGCGAGGGAATGGTCGAGAGATTCGCTCACAGGCGCTCCTTTACAGAATCGGCAACGGCAGCGTCGTCACATGCGGCAAGCCGCCGACGCCTTCGAGATACTGGCGTTCGTCCTGGCCGACCACGTCGCGCAGGTACGCCGCCGTCTTCGCGTCGTCTTCCGCGCTCGCGCAGTACGCGCGCAGGTGCGGCAGGTCCCAGCCGTAGGCCGGCCCGCACGACGTCGGGTGCGCGCCGCCCGGCGCATGCACGACGCCGGTGACGAGCGAGCGCTCGAACGGGTTGCGTTTCGCGGCGTCGAGGTCTTCGGTCGCGAGCGACGCGTCGACCGTTTCCGCCGACACGTAGCAGCGCCGCGCGGCGCGCGCCATCCATGCGTCGAAGAACGGATCGGGGCCGTCGATGCGCGTGTTGCCCATCCGGTCGGCCGCGTTCACGTGCAGCAGCGCGACGTCGAGTTCGAGCGCCGGCATCGCGAGCAGCGTCTCGCCGTCGTCGTACGGCGACCTGACCGTGCGCAGCTCCGGCGCGTGATCGAGCAGCGCGGTGCCGAGCCCGGCGCGGGTCGGCAGGAACGGCAGGCGCGCGGCGGCCGCGCGCAGGCCGAGCTGCAGCATCCCTTCGTCGAGTTCGAGCACGTCGACGCGGCCCTGTTCGCGGGCGCGGCGGAAATGCGGTTCGAGCGGGATCACGTCCAGCGACACGAAGCCGAACACCACCTTGCGCACCTTGCCCGCCGCGCACAGCAGGCCGACGTCGGCGCCGCCGTAGGCGACGACCGTCAGGTCCTTCAGGTTCGAGCGCGCGATCTCGCGCACCAGCGCCATCGGCTTGCGCCGCGGCCCCCATCCGCCGATGCCGATCGTCATGCCGTCGGCGAATTGCGCGACCACGTCGCGCGCGGACATCGTCTTGTCGAGAGGTTTCATCGTCATCGTGCTGGCTTACCGGTATCCGATGCTGAAATCGTGGCCCCACTGGCTCACCTTGGTGGCCTCGAACACCGCATGCTTCGACCAGTCGACCGTGAGGCCGCCGAAGCCGTATTCGAGATCGAAGCCGCCGGGGGTCTTCATGTAGAACGAGATCATCTGGTCGTTGCAGTGCCGGCCGAGCGTCGCCGACATCTTCACGTCGTGCGCGGCGACCCGATCGAGCGCGCGGCCGACTTCGTCCATCGAGTCGACTTCGGCCATCACGTGCACGCAACCCGACGGCACGGCCATCTCGAACAGCGCGAGGCTGTGATGGCGCGCGTTGCGGCAGTGCATGAAGTGAATGCGCTTCTCGGGTTCGGCGGGGTCCGGCGTGAACTTCACGCGGTAGATGTCGGACAGTTCGAAGCCGAGCACGCCGCGCACGAATGCGTCGGTCGCGTCGAACTGCGGCGCGGGCAGCACCGCGTGGCCGAGCCCCATGTCGCCGGTGACGAAGCGCGCGACGCCGAGCGGCGACACGAAGCGGCGGAAGTCGCAGCGCGCGCCCCAGTACAGCTCGTGACGATTGCCGGACGGGTCGGTGCACCACGCCATGGCCTGCACGCGGCGCAGCGCGGCTTCGTCACGCGTGGCGCGCACGGCTTCGACGCCCGCCCGTTGCAATGCCGCGAGCGCGGCGTCGAACGCGGCGCCGTCGGGCAGTTCCCAGCCCGACGCGAAATAGCGGTCGGTCGCGCCGGGGACGATCACGTAGCGGAAATCGCGCTCGTCCATCTTCAGGTACAGCGCGCCGTCGGGTGCGTCGAGCGCCTGCATGCCCAGCACGTCTTCCGCGTAGCGGCGCCACGCATCGACGCAGGTCGCCTCGACGACGACGTAGCCGAGCGCACGGACATCGATCATGTCGGCCTCCTCCAGGTTCAGATTCCGTTGTTCGTGAAAGGATTCTGGCCGGTCGGGGATGGCGTCACATCGTCTGTTGGGACGAGAGCCGGCGGGGAGCGGGAGCGCTGCGCGGCGGGTACGCGCAGCGAAACGATGCCGCGTTGCTGCGGCGCCGCAAACGACGTCGGTAACGCGTGGCCGCAACGACGCGCGGGCATCGGCGACCACGCCGACAACATGCGTGCGGCTCAGCCGGAATAACCGGTCCGACGGATTATCTTTCTTACGGTCGAAACGTCAGGAATGCCTGAAAAAATCGGCCGGAATGCTTATTTCTTCTGCGTAGAAATCAATCATTTACTCACTCGCGGGGAATCGTCGTCGATAACCCGGCGTCATGGCGTCTGCCCTGTCTGGACAAGCGCCGCGGCCTTCCGCCGGTTTTCTGGAAACGCGTCGCGAAGCGCCGAGACAAACTTCGACACGCGCATCATGGACTTCGATCCTTGTAACGGGTATGTTACGCAGGCGGCGTTTAATGTCTTTCATAAATATCAATAACGGCCTACGAGGATGACAAATTGAAAACCACAAAAAACCCGCTTTCGCTGTCCGACCTGTACGAGGCGTCGGCGGCGATGAACCGGCGCGACTTCATTCGCCTCGGCGCGTATGCAGCCGTATCGATGCTGGCCGCATGCGGCGGCGGCGGATCCGACGCACCGCCGCCGGACCCGCACCCTGACGGCGTCTCGCTGACGCTCGCCGTGCAGCAGCCCGCCTCCGGCACCGCCGCGCTCGATGCCCACTTCGCGAGCCTCAGCTTCGAGAAAGCCGACATCAACAACAACTACTTCCGCGCCGACAACACGAACCTGATCGGGCTGCTCAACGCGCTCGGCGGCGGCGTGCTGCGCATCGGCGGGAACAGCGTCGACCGCATGACGTGGGCGCCCAACGGGCCGGGCCAGATCCGCGGGCAGGTGTCGCGTGTCGACGTGGCGCGATTCGCCGCGTGCCTCAAGCAATGTCCCGCATGGAAAGTGATCTACGGGATCAATTTCGCCGGCGCGCGCGGCTCGGTGGCATCGCCGGCGCAAGCGGCCGACGAAGCGCTGTATGTGTCGCAGCAGCTCGGCGGGCAGTTGCTCGCGTTCGAGATCGGCAACGAACCCGATCAATACGGCGACAGCAGGACGCCGAACCTGGCCGGGATCACCTACGGCATCTTCCTGAACGGCGGCACGGTCGCCCAAGGCGCGATCGCGGGATGGAACCAGTTCGCGCAGGCGATCGCGGGCGCCGTCAGCGGCGCCGTGTTCAGCGGGCCGGCCGCCGCCAGCGACACGCCGGGCTGGGCGGAGTCGTTCGCGGCGAGCCAGGGCAGGAACATCGCACTGCTGACCGAGCACTACTACATCAGCAACTACAACCAAAACGCGCCCTCGATCGCCGGCATGCTCGCCTACCCCGATGCGAATCTCGTGACGGCCCTGCAAAACATGCGGTCCGCCGCGCAGAAGGCCGGCGTGCCGTTCCGGATGGACGAGACCAATTCGTATTTCAACAGCACGAAGCCGGCCGGTGTCAGCAACGTGTTCGCGAGCGCGCTGTGGGCGATCGATTTCATCTTCACGCATGCGCAGTACGGCGCGAGCGGCCTGAATTTCCACAACAACGGATCGGTCGCGAGCTATACCGCGATCGCCGATTCGCAAGGCGAAGTCACGGCCGTGCAGCCGCTCTATTACGCGCTGCTGTTCTTTTCGCAAATCTTCGCGGGCGGCGGCGCCGGTGAATTCCTGAATACGACGCTCAGCGCGAGCACGGCGGCCGTGAGCGCATTCGCGGTCGCGACCAGTCAGGGCGCGACCTACGTCATCATCAACAACAAGGATACGGTCAGCACCGCAAACGTTACCGTCACGCTCGGTTCGCAGGCGTCGCGCGCGACAGTGATGACGCTCGCTTCGTCAGGTGACGCAACGGGCGCCCAGCTCGCCAATCCGGGCATTTACAACGGCGGGACACCGATCACGTTCGGCGGGCAGGCGGTCGCGCTGAATGGCGCATGGAACGGCACGCCGCAGCAGACGCTTGCCGTAGCGAATCGGCAGGTGACCGTGAAGGTGGCACCGGTGAGCGCCGCGCTGATTCGCATCCAGTAGCACGTCCGGCTCAGAACCGGTACGAGATCCCGATCTGCAGCACCGGATACCAGCGATACCGCGACATCGTCCGGTTCAGTTCGTCGAGGCCGCTGGATGCCAGGACCTGGCTCTTCTGCGGTCCGGCCGCGGCGGCGAGTTCCGGCGACAGCGTGTACGAGCAGCGCGGGATTCCGTATGCGACGCCGATGTCGGCGACGAAGCCGAGCCCTTTCGACGCCGGCCGATGCCCGTAACCGATCCCGACATACGGCATCACCGTCGGATAGCGCGCCTCCGCGACCGCGTACATCCCGGGCAGCGCCGGGTATCGCTTGCCGGCGAACACGTAGGTGCCGTTGGTCGGCACCGACACGCCGCGGATTTCGTCGTCGTTGAAGCGCAGTCCGATCGTCGCGCGAAAGCCGCTGCCGCGCCACGGAAAGATGTCCGCATACAGGCCGCCTTGCCGCAGCTTGATGTCGTCCTGATAGCGATTGCCGGCCACGGTGAAGTCATGCGTCAGATTGATCGCATTGAAATCCGCGTGTGCGCCCAGCACCGAGTTGAAGCTCACGGCCGCGCCGATGCCGACGCCTTGCGTGCCGCCCTGCAGGTAGATTTCCTGCGCGTGCGCGCCAGCCGCGAACACCATCGCCAGCGCTGCCCATTGGTTCACTGTCGTTTTCACGGGCGTCTCCCCGACATGTGCCGGGCGCGCCGACCCACCGCGTGCAGCGCATGCCGCCACGCGCAGCGGGTCCCCCGGCACGACATCTTGCAAGCAAGCTTGCTGTTTGACGGATCGCACGTGCGGTGTCCGTTCGTGTCGCCGATACGACGCATCGCGCGTCCGACACGACCGGCCGCCATCCCGCGGCGCGATCCGATCCCCGATATTTCGATGTCGTTGCGTGCCGCTCCCGCGATTCGTGGTTGCCATCGATCGCGGTTGTGTCGAGCAGCCCCGGCCTAACCGCAAGGGGTGTGCCATGTGGCGCGGACCGGCGCGGGACAAGCGTCGCGGCCTGACGTGCGGGATTACGCGGGAGGGAATCGACGGAAATGTTTCAGGAACGCATCTGTTTTCAGGGCGTCAGCGTCGTGCCCGATGCCGGGAAGCAGCGCATCGGGCAGAGCGACGTGCGCCGTGCAAGCGTGCGCGGCTGTCGGCACACGCGAAGTCGCGACGGCCGGCAAGCGCGTGTGTCGCCACGCACCGAAGAAAATGTTTCATCGACGTGACCTCGCGCCAGCCGTGCGTGGTCTGGGATGCGAGATCGTGCAGTGCGAGTCAGGGTGAATACCGAGGACGGTGCGTGCGCAACCAGTCGCTGGTGAGATGGCCGTTCATGCGCCTCGATGCATGTAATATGGGCCGACGATCCCGTTCGCCGGCGGTGTGCAGATTCGCCGAGTTCGGCGCCGAGAACAACTGACGCGTTCGTCTGCCGAGCCCGCTCGCCCGAGCGGGCTCCGTGCATCCGCTACAACCCGTACCCACCGGACACATTCAACTGCTGCCCCGTGATGTAATTCGCGCGATCCGACGCGAGAAACACCGCCGCGCGGCCGATATCGTGCGCCTTCCCCCAGCGCTTGAGCGCGAGCATGTTCTGCGTCTCGTCGATCCACGCCTGGTCGAACTGTCCTTGTTCGAGCAGCACCGGAAACATCCCGGCCTCGATCACGCCGACCAGAATCGAATTCGCGCGGATCTCGTGACGGCCTTCCTCGCGCGCGAGTCCCTTCACGAGCGCCTCGTTCGCCGCCTTCGGCGCGACCGACAATCCATCCCGATCCGGCCAGCGCAGATGCCCGGCCGAGCCGAGCGTCACGAACGACCCGCCGCCCGACGCGCGCAAATGCGGCAACACGGCCTTCGCCGCATTGAAGAAACCGACCGTCTCGACCTCGATCGCGCGCCGCCAGTCGTCGTGCGTCATGTCGCCGATATGGCGCTGGTTCACGAACGGGCCGGCCGCCCACACGATCGTATGCACGCGACCGTGCGCGTCGATCGCGGCCGCGAGCGCCACATCGATCTGCGCGGGATCGGTCACGTCCACGCGGTGCGTGGTGGCCGCGACACCCGTGCCGCGCAGATCGCGCGCGACACGCTCGGCCACGTCGGCCTTGCTGCGATAACCGAGCGCGACCGGCACGCCCGCGCACGCGAATTCGCGCGCGACGCCCTGCCCGATCCCGCCGCTGCCGCCGAACACGAGGACCGCGCCCTGCGGAAATCCGTTGTCGTTCATGCGTTCATCCCGTTGGTGACGTATCGCGCGCCGGCGGTCAGGCCACCGCTTCGGTGCCCGCGCGCAGCCGGTACTTCAGCACCTTGCCGGCCGCGCTCGTCGGCAGTTGCTCGACGAACGTGAAATGCCGCGGCACCTTGTAGTTCGCCATGTTGCTGCGCGCCCAGTCGTTCAGCGCGGTGGCGTCGGTGTGCGCGCCGGGACGCAGCACGACATATGCATGCCCGACTTCGCCGAGCCGCGTATCGGGCACGCCGACCAGCGCAACCTGCGCGATCGCCGGGTGCGCGGCCAGCAGCCGCTCGATCTCGGCCGGATAGCAGTTGAAGCCGCCGACGATGAACATGTCCTTGATCCGGTCGGTGATTTTCAGGTTGCCGTTCGCGTCGACGCAGCCGAGGTCGCCGGTATGCAGCCAGCCGTCCGCGTCGACGGTTTCGCGCGTCGCGTCCGGCTGGTTGAAATAGCCGCACATCACGTTGTAGCCGCGCACCCAGATCTCGCCGGTCTCGTCCGGCCCGAGCGCCGCACCGTCCTGCCCCGCGATGCGTAGCTCGACGCCCGGCATCGGCCGGCCCGATGTAAAGGCGACCGTCTCCGCGTCGTCGCCATGACGGCACAGCGTCGCGAACCCGCACGATTCGGTCAGCCCGTAGCCGGTCAGCACGGTCTCGAAGCCGAGCTCCGCGCGCATCCGCTCGATCAGGCTCGGCGCGATCGCGGCCGCGCCCGTCACCGCGATCCGCAGCGACGACAGGTCGCGCGTCGCGCGATCGGGCGCATCGAGCAGCGCGTAATACAGCGTCGGCGGGCCGGGCAGCACCGACACGCGTTCGTCGGCGATGCGCCGCAAGACGTCGGCCGGCTGGAACACGAGATGCGGCAGCACGGTCGCACCGCTCGACAGTGCGGCGAGCCAGCCTGCCTTGTAACCGAACGTATGGAAAAACGGATTGACGATCAGGTAGCGGTCGTCCTGGCGCACGCCGGCGATCGCGGCCCACGCCTGCGCGGCCCGCAGGTTCTGGCCGTGCGCGGTCATCACGCCCTTCGGGCGGCCGGTCGTGCCGGACGTGAACATCAGGTCCATCACGGTATCCGGTGTCACCTGCGCCTCCCGCTCGTGCACGGCGGCGAGCGGCACCGCCGCGCCACGCGCGAGGAACGCGTTCCAGGTTTCGTCGCGCGCGCCGGACGGCGGTTCGCCGTCGAACACGACGACGCGTTCGAGCGTCGCGGGCCGGTGCGGCGCGAGCATCGCCGGATAGGATTCGCCGAGGAAGGTGCTGCAGCAGAACAGCAGCCGCGCGCCGCCGTCATGCAGGATGCCGCCCACCTCCATGCCCTTCATCCGTGTGTTGACCGGCACGAGAATCGCGCCGACGGTATGGATCGCCAGCGCCGCGACGATCCATTGCGGCAGGTTCGGCGCCCATACGGCGATCCGGTCGCCCGCGTCGATGCCGCTCGCGAGCAGCGCGCGCGCCGCCTCGAGACGCGCCGCGTCGAGTTCCGCGTAGGTCAGCCGGCCGTGCTCCGACTCGATCGCCGGATGCGCGCCGTGGCGCGCGGCAGCCCGCGCGATCAGCGCGGGCGTGGTGAGGATTTCATTGTCCATCGTCATAGGCATCGCAACAGGGTTGCCGCGCGCGCCGCCGGCGCGCCACGGCTCAATCGGGGAACACCACGCGCAGCGCGTCGCTCGCGGGCCGCGCGCGGCAGGCGAGCGTCCAGCCGGCCGCGATCTCGTCGTCGTCGAGCACATGGTTATCGTCGAGCGCCACCTCCCCGCGTTCGACGCGGCACATGCACGCGCCGCACTGGCCCATTCGGCAGGAATTCGGCGCGGGCAGGCCGGCGCGCAGCATAGCGTCGAGCAGCGTTTCGCCGGGCGCGCTGTCGAACGCGAACGCCTCGCCGTCGAGCACCGTCTCGATCGCCGCGCCGTCGCCGGAGTCGGCCGCGGAAGTCGCTGCGGACGATGCCGCCGCGTCGCCCTGCGCCGGCGCGTCGGGCAGCGACGCGAAGCGCTCGACATGCACGCGCGCGCGCGGCAGCCCGAGGCCGAGCATCGCGGCGAGCGCGTTCTCCATGAACATCGCCGGCCCGCAGATGAACGTTTCCTGCTGGCTGAACGGCCGCGCGAGTTCCTCGAGATGCCGCTGCTGCGGCACGCCCTGCACGCTGTCGAGCCAGTGGATCACGCGCAGGCGGCCCGGATGGCGGTGCGCGAGCTGCTGCAGTTCGTCGCGGAAAATCACCGAGCGCTCGTCGCGGTTCGCGTAGATCAGCGTCAGCATCCCGCGGCCGTGCACGAGCGCCGATTTCAGGATCGACAGCACCGGCGTGATGCCGCTGCCGCCCGCGAACAGCAGCAGGTCGCCGTCGAGCGTGCGCGGCGTGAAGACGCCGGCCGGCGGCAGCACGTCGAGCGCATCGCCCGCACGGATGCGGTCGCACAGCCAGTTCGACGCACGGCCGTCGCGCACGCGCTTGACGGTGATCTTCGGTGCCGCGTCGATGCCCGGCGCGCTCGACAGCGAGTAACAGCGCGCGACGGTCGCGTCGGCGCACGGCACGTTCAGCGTCAGGAACTGGCCGGGCCGATACGCGAAAGCATCGCGCAAGGCGGCGGGCACGTCGAATACGAACGAGCATGCGTCGTCGCTTTCGGCGATGACGTCGGCAACAGTCAGCCGGTGAAAACGGGAATCGCTCATCGCCGGCTCCTCATGCCGCACCGGCCGCATCCCGGCCGGTTTCGCCCGCGCGGATCCGTGCCGGGTTCGACGCGAGCGCCGGTGCAATGCATGCGAACGCGTTCAGCACTTGGGTTGCCGCAGCGCCGATCAACTCCACAAGCGCTCGCATGATCGTTGTGTCCGCATCGTTCGCGATATTGCGGTTCAGTCTGCGTGTCATGAGTCGTCTCTTTCCGATGCGGTAAAGCGCGCGGCCGTCACGCGGCCGCGCGGTTCGCGGGCGCGCCTGGCGTCGTATATGCGCCGTCGAGATAGACGAGCGGATCGACGTCGCCGCTCATCAACACTTCGCGGATTCGCCCGATGAACACCGTATGCGTGCCGTATTCGAAACGGCCGTCCTGCTCGCACACGAGGCTCGCCTGCGAATCGTGCAGATACGGGACGCCGAGCGGCGACGTGCGCCACTCGCCCGTCGTGAAGCGCGCCTCGCCCTTCAGGCGGCCGCTGCAGTCGATCGCGATGCCTTCATGGCGTGCCGACAGCACGTTCACGCAGAACGGCGCGCCCGCGTCGAGCGGCGGATACAGCGACGCATTGCGGTTGATGCAGATCAGCAGCGACGGCGGCTCGGTCGACAGCGAATCGACCGCCGTCGCGGACATCGAGTAGCGCCGGCCGTCGTGCGCGCTGCTGATGACCGTGACGGAGCGCGCGAGGCGGCGCATCGCCAGCAGCATGTCGGTGCGCAGCGGATGGGTAGTGAGATCGCTCATCATTGGACTCCGTCAAGTTCAGTCGTGGACGGCCGGTCGGACCGGCCGCCGGCGTCGGCCGCTTGCGCGGCCAGGTGGTCGGCGGCAATGAACCCGAAGGTCATCGCCGGACCGAGCGTCGAGCCCGCGCCGGGGTAGCTCGCGCCCATCACCGATGCACTGGTGTTGCCGATCGCGTACAGGCCGTCGACCGGCACACCGTCGGCGCGCAGCACGCGCGCGTGCGCGTCGGTGACGAGCCCGCCCTTCGTGCCGATGTCGCCCGCGTCGATCCGCACCGCATAGAACGGCGCCTCGTCGACCGGCCCGAGACACGGATTCGGCTGGTTCCTCGGATCGCCGTAGTACGTGTCGAACAGGTTGTCGCCCTTGCCGAACGCTTCGTCGATACCGGTTGCCGCGTAACGCGCCATGTCGCGCAGCGTGTCGTGCAGCCCGGCCGCGTCGACGCCGATCCGAGCGGCGAGCGCATCGATCGTGTCGGCCTTCACGAGCACGTCGCGAAACGCGTCCGGAATCCGCGAATCGGGCATCATCGGCGCCGGCATGATCGGACCGCACGGATACTTGCGGCGAAAGCGCGCGTCGAACACCATCCACGCCGGCACGCACGCGCCGGTGCGCGCATGGTCGCGATACATCGCCGGCACGAATTCGGAATACGGCGCGGCTTCGTTGACGAAGCGCTTGCCGAGGCCGTTGACGATCACGCAGCCCGGCAGGTTGCGTTCGACGAACAGCGCGCGCTGCTTCTCCTCGCCCGCGACGCCGACCGTCGGCGCGCCCCATACGTGTTCCATCAGCGCGAGCGCGCCGCCGAGCCGGTGGCCTTCGGCGATCGCGTCGCCGGTGTTGGCCGGCGGCGTCGCGCTCCATCGCATCTGCGTCGGTTGCGGCAGGTAGCGTTCGCGCATCGGCTGGTTGCGCTCGAAACCGCCCGCGCCGAGGATCACGCCGCGCCGCGCGACGATCGTCACCGGCTGCCCGAAGCGCTGCGCGCGCACGCCCGTCACGCGGCCGTCGACGTCGAGCAGGTCGCGCATCGGCGTGTCGAGCCAGACGGGCACGTTGCGCTCGAGCAGCGCGCGGCGCAGCCCGCCGATCAACGCATTGCCGAGCGTCAGGCGCCGGTCGCGCCGCGTGCGGCGACGCACGCCGACATCGAGCCAGTAGCGGCCGAATTGCGCGATCGCGAGCTTCATGAAGCCCGGCCCGCGCGAGAACAGCGTGTGCGCTTCCTTCGACGTTACGGCCACGCGGCCGCCGATCAGCGTGCCGGGCGACGGCGGACGCAGCCGGTCGAGCTCGTCGCCGAGCAGCGCACCGTCGAACGGCAGCGGATCGAGCGCGCGATAGCCCGGCATCGCGCCCGGCAGCTTCTGGAAATAGTCCGCGTACTTCGGCAGCGCCTGGTAGCGCACCGGCGTCTTCGTTTCGAGGTAACGCAACATCTCGGGCGCCTGGTCGAGATACGCGTCGAGCCGCTCGCGCGACGATGCGCCGGCCGTGCACGCGTCGAGATAGCGGCGCGCGGCCTCGCGCGTATCGGTCGCGCCGAGTTCCGCGATATGGTGGTTGCACGGTATCCAGATGCCGCCGCCGGAGATCGCCGACGTGCCGCCGTACAGCGCCGTCTTCTCGATCACGACGACGGACAGCCCGCGGTCGGCCGCGCGGCATGCCGCGAGCAGCGCGCCCGCGCCCGAGCCGACGACCACGACGTCGAACACGTATTGCTGCGCTTGCGTGTCGTTCATCGCGGCCTCGTCAGATGAAGTAGTCCGTGTTCTCGCGGCCGAGCATCACGGCGCCGAGGTTCTGGCCGAAGCGGTCCACGTTGTTCGCGTAGTGCGCGCGGGCCGCGTGCAGGTCGAGGAAGCGGCGCACCAGCGGATTGCGGTGATAGATGCCGTTGCCGCCCGCGTAGCGCAGCAGCGCGTTCGCGGCCTGCGCACAGCGCTCGGCGACCTGCGCGGACTGATAGCGGAAATGCACGCGGCGCTCGATCGACACGGCCGGCCCGCCCGTCACCGACGCCATCAGTTCCGCGAAATTGCGCTTGAGCAGCACCTTCATCTCGTCGATCGCGACGGCCGCGTTGGCGCACGCGTTCTGCGCGCCCGGATCGTCGGTCGTCTTCGCGCCGCTGTTGGCCGACACGCGCGTGGCCGCATAGCCGGTGAAATCGTCGAGCGCGCCCTGCAGCGCGCCGATGCACGACGTGCACACCGCGCGCACGAAGATCTGCGCGAACGGCAGCTTGAACAGCGGCGCGTCGTTGACGGCCAGGCCCGGGCTCGTGCCCATCATCCCGTCGAGCGCCTTGTGCGTGCGATACGCGGGCACGAACGCGTCGTCGACGACGATGTCGTGGCTGCCGGTCGCGCGCAGGCCGAGCACGTCCCAGTCCTGCTGGATCCGGTAGTCGGATTTCGGCAGCAGGAACGTGCGGTATTCCGGCGGCTGGCCGGCGGCGGCTGCCGGCACCAGCGCACCGAGGAACACCCATTCGCACAGTTCGCTGCCGCTCGAGAACTTCCAGTGGCCGGACAGGCGGAAGCCGCCTTCGACCGACGTCACGCGTCCGACCGGCATGTAGGTCGACGCGATCAGCGTCGCGGGATCCTTGCCCCACACGTCCTGCTGCGCGCGTTCGTCGAACAGCGCGAGCTGCCAGTTGTGCACGCCGACGACGCCGTACACCCATGCCGTCGACATGCAGCCGCGCGCGAGCGCCATCTGGATGTCGAAGAAGGTTTGCGGATCGAGCTCGTAGCCGCCGTAGCGCTTCGGCTGCAGCACCTTGAAGAAGCCGGCGGCCTGCATGTCGGCGATCGTCTCGGCCGGGATGCGGCCCTGCGCTTCCGCCTGCGCGGCGCGGCCGGCAAGCGTCGGCGCCAGCGCCTCGGCCCGGGCGATCAGGGTGGCGGCCAGTGCGTTCGAATCGTTGTCGCGGTGCACGAATGTCTCCTGTGATATGGGGCGCGCGCGGCGGCGCTCATCCCGGTCTCTCTCTAAGTGGTTCGTCGCGGCCGGCGCCGCGAGCGAGGGCTCCTGCCGACGATGCTCGGGCTCGCGCGGCCGCGCCGCATCGTCCGAAGGGACGACGGGCGCGGCGCGCCCCGGCCCGCGTTACGCGCAGGCGCGCTCCTTCTCCTTGTTGAAGAACGGGATCACGTGCTCACCGATGTTGCGGATCGTCTCCATCTGCGCGTCGTGCGGCACCGTGCCCATCTGGCAGAGGAACAGCACTTCGTCGACGCCCGCCTCCTGCAGGCGGCCCACGTAGCCGATGCAGTCGTCCACCGTGCCGTACGCGTGGTTCGGGTTCATCATCGCGAGCGCCGGATCGGCGAAGTTCACGACGACTTCCTCCGACGCAAAGCGCGAACGGATCACCATCTCGCCGGTGTCGGCCTGCACGAGGTCGTCGCCCCACTTCGCCGGGTCCGGACGCTCGCCGCCCGTGTACCAGTACGCGAGCGATTCCATGAAGTAGCGCTGGCCGCGGATGCCGATCTTGCGGGCCTTCTGGCCGTCGGCCATCACGACCGTCGGGCACAGCGCCGCGAGGTGCTGGGTCGGGCGGAAGCCGACCTGGTCTTCCGGCTTGCGGTTCGCCCATGCCTCGCGATAGATCGCGTTCTTCTTCGCGACTTCGTCGGGGCCGCCGAAGCCGAGCACCAGCGCGCCCATCCCGCGCTGGCCGGCACGCAGCAGCGCGTCGGTGTTCGTGCAGGCGAGGTACATCGGCGGATGCGGATCCTGGAACGGCTTCGGGTGGATCGGACGCTTCGGAATCTTGATGTACGTGCCGTCGTGCTCGATCTCGTCCTGCACGAACATCTTCGGCACCAGGTACATCGACTCGTCGATCATCGGCTGCAGTTCGTTTAGGTCGTAGCCGAACGCGCCCGCTTCCTGCTGGCTGCCGCCCTTGCCGACGCCGAAATGCACGCGGCCGCCCGACAGGATGTCGAGCAGCGCGACGCGCTCGGCCACCTTGATCGGATGGTTCATCGCCGGCGGCAGGCACACGACGCCGTGACCGAGACCGATGCGCGTCGTGCGCCCGGCCAGGTACGCAAGGAAAGTTTCCGGCGCGCTCATGTGCGCATAGTTGGTCAGCGACGTGTGCTCCACGCACCAGATCGTGTCGAAACCGACCTGCTCGGCCAGCAGCGCCTGCTCGACCGTCTCCTTGAACACCCGGTGGTCGCCCTCGCGCGATGCGTCGGTGGTCTGGGCTTCGTAGATGAGGGAAAACTTCATTGCGTGCGTCTCCATGTATGTTGGACGAGTCGGGGTCGTGCAGCCGCCCGCACGATACGGACGAATAGCGACGGTCCACGGATGGGAGTGTCGGCGCGCGGGCCCGCACGGGCATCGTCTGTTTGGAGTAACGGCATGCATGCGGGGACAGAGGGGTTTCACCGTCATCCGAACAGACTGCGTCGCGGCCGGCACCGCGCGCTAGCATCGAACGACGGCCCGGTGCGGCCGTACACATCACGACGAGGGAGAGAGGGAATGAAGGTATCGATGCTGCTGTACCCGGTCGACGACATCGACACGGCCTTGCCGCTGTTCGTCGACGGGCTCGGCCTGAACGTGAAGTTCCGCGACGGCGACCGCTATTGCGCGCTCGACGGCGGCCCGCTGACGATCGCGCTGGTGGCCGGCGACGAGCAGATCGTCGAACGCGCGGCGCTCACGCTGCGCGTGGACGAGGACGACGACCTGTACGCGGCGATGGCGCGGGTCGTGAAGGCCGGCGCGTCGGTGCGCGTGCCGGTGCAGGCGGGGCCGCACGAATACCGCGCAGTGCTGGAGGACCGCAACGGCGCGCTGCTGGTGATTTCGCAGAAACGCGCCGCGTGACGCGGCCACGTGTGGCGCGCGTGCCACGCGATCCGGCTGGCGGGAACCCGGCCGGATGCCGCGGGAACGGTCGGTGTCGGGTCATGAGCCAGACGGGATCGAGCGTCCCGCAGCGTCGTCGGCACGTTCGATGACGGTCAATGCCGTCGGGCAGCTTCCCGATGGCCACCGGAATCGGTACCATCGAACGCTTGAAGACCGGCCGTGCGCCGGCGCGAGCCTGCCGGGCCGCGTCGCCCGTCACGTCGCCTCCGCGCCGGTCGCCGCACTTCCCGTTTCGTCATGTCCCGCGAACCCTCACACTCCGCGCTGCTGTGGATCGTCGCCGCCGCGTTCTTCATGCAGTCGCTCGACACGACGATCGTCAACACCGCGCTGCCGTCGATCGCGCAAAGCCTGCATGCGTCGCCGCTCGCGATGCAGCCTGTCGTGGTCGTCTACACGCTGACGATGGCGATGCTCACGCCGGCGTCCGGCTGGCTCGCGGACCGGTTCGGCACGCGCCGCGTGTTCTCGCTCGCCATCCTGGTGTTCTCGCTCGCGTCAATCGGCTGCGCGGCGTCGCACACGCTCGGCCAGCTCGTCGTCGCGCGCGCCGTGCAGGGCATCGGCGGCTCGATGCTGCTGCCGATCGGGCGGCTCGCGGTGTTGCGCCGCGTGCCGGGCGAACGGTACGTCGCGGCGATCGCGTTCGTGTCGATCGCCGCGCAGCTCGGCCCGATCGTCGGGCCGACGCTCGGCGGCTGGCTCACGCAGGCGATTTCCTGGCACTGGGTGTTCATCGTCAACGTGCCGGTCGGCATGGTCGGCTTCCTCGCGGTGCAGCGCTTCCTGCCGCACGATCAGGCGATGCAGCCGCCGCCGTTCGATTTCGTCGGCTGCGCGCTGCTGTCGGTCGCGATGATCGCGCTGTCGCTCGCGATCGATCCGCCGATGCCCGCGCACCGCAGCGGCTGGGCCATCGGGCTCGCCGTGCTGGGCGTGGCGAGCGCGCTCGCGTACCTGCCCCATGCGCGGCGCCGTGCGCAGCCGCTGTTCCGGCTCGGATTGTTCCGCGAGCCGAACTTCGGTGCGGGGCTGCTCGGCAACCTGCTGTGCCGGATCGGCACGAGCGCCGTGCCGTTCATGCTGCCGCTGCTGATGCAGGTGCAGCTTGGCTATACGCCGCTGCGGTCGGGGATGATGATGCTACCGGCCGCGATCGCCGGCGTGATCGCGAAGCGCTGGATCGCGCCGCTCGCGAAACGCTTCGGCTATGCGACGTTCCTGGTCGTGAACACGGGGATCGTCGGCTGCGCGATCGCGGGGTTCGCGCTGGTCTCGGCACGGCCCGCGCCGGCGCTGGAGATTGCGTTGCTGATCGTGTTCGGCGCCGCGAACTCGATGCAGTTCGCCGCGATGAACGCCGTGACGCTGAAGGGCCTGTCGCACGCCGACGCCGGCAGCGGCAACAGCCTGTTCACGATGATGCAGATGCTGGCGATGGGGCTCGGCGTGTCGATCGGCGGCGGGCTCGTGAACCTGTTCGCCGCGCATTGGGGCTCGATGGCGAACGGCTTCATGCTGTCGTTCGTCTGCATGGGCTCGGTCACGCTGCTGTCGTCCGTCGTGTTCCGGCGGATCGATGCCGCCGCGCCGCCGAGGCCGGTCGCGCCGCGCCCGTCCGCGTAAGCGGCGCCGCAGGCGGGCACGGCCGGCCGTCAGTTCACCTGGCGGCGCTCGACGACCCGCTTGAGCACCCAGCGGATCGACGAACCGTCGGCCGGCGGCTGCGCGACGCGGTATTCGTCGACTTCCAGCACATATTGATAGCCGGGCTGGTACGCAAAGCCCTCGATACCGGCGTACCACAGGCTCCACGGCTCCGCCGGGCTGCTGCGCACCTGCAGGCAGTCCATCGGCGCGACGCCCGTGCAGCGCGCCGCCTGCGGCGCGACATGCACGGTCCTGCTCACGGGCCGGCTGTCGGCCGGGCGGGCCGCGCGCGCGTCCGTCGCGGCCGCATCGGTCTGGCATCCGGCGAGCAGCGTGCCGCCTGCAATCATGGCCGCGCCGAGCAGCGTTCTGGTCTTGCGAATCATCGGGGGTTCCTCGGGAAGCGTTGGCGGGCCGATTAGACGAACGGTGTTTCGGGAAAGTTCACGAATTGCTTACAACGGCGTGCCGCCACCCTCATTCGTGCGATGTCGCGCGTGCGCCGGCGCGCTACCGTATTCCGGTGCAGGCCGCTGCGCGCCGCCGCCGGCGGTCCGGATACGCCCGTGCACGCACCCGCACGCCCGGCGCACCGCGACCCGGCGGCGGCAACAGGAGACAACCCCGATGACCACGGCGCCCCCGGCCCTTCCCCCGAGCGTTGCCCGATCGAGCCTGACGCTCGAGCAGTTCGACGCGCTGCTCGCGACAATCTACGAAGGCCCGCTGGAGGACGTGCCATGGGGCGGCGCCCTCGAACGGATCCGCGCGCACCTGGACGCGAACTACGTGACGATGATCCTGCGCTGGCCCGCCAGCGGCCACACGGGGCTGATGATCAATGCGTCCGGGCACGGCGCGCCGCTGCCGGGCGTCGCCTCGTACAACAACTACTATTACGCGCTCGATCCGTTCGTGAACCTGCCGAGCGATCGCGTCGTCACCGTCGACGAGCTGCTCGGCGTCGGCGTGTGGCGCGGCAGCGCGATGTATCGAGAGTTTCTCGAGCCGTTCGACGTCGGCTACCTGATGGGCGCCGACCTGCGCACGCCCGACGGGATCGAATGCCGGTTCCGCCTGTGCCGCTCGCATCACGGCCGCGCGTTCTCGGTGACCGACAAGGCCGTCTGCAACGCGCTGCTGCCGCACCTGAAGCGCGCGGTGCGCCTGCATGCGAAGTTCGGGATGGTCGAATCGGAGCGCATGCTGTACGCGAGCACGATTGACCGCATGCTCGTCGCGACCGCGATCCTCGACGAGCGCGGCACGATCATGAAGACCAACTCCGTCGCGGACGAGATCTTCGCCGAATGCGACGGCCTGCGCGTGCGCGGCGGCACGCTCGAGGCCGCGTATCCGCTGGAGAACCGCAAGCTGCAGAAGCTGATCCGGCAGGTGCTCGCGGAGCGCGCGGGCGGCGCACCGACGGTCGCGCAGGCGATCGCCGTGCCGCGCCCGTCTGGCAAGCCGCCGCTCGGCGTGCTGATCCGCACCGTCCCGCTCAGCGAATGGTCGGAGGACAATCCGCGCCGGCCCGCGTGCGCGATCTTCATCCGCGATGGCGAACGCAAGTCGCAGGCGTCGCACGACATCGTGCGCAAGCTGTTCGACCTCACGCCGGCCGAGACCGCCCTGGCGCTCGCGCTCGCCAACGGATCGACGCTCGAGGAAGCAGCCGACGAGCTCGACATCAGCAAGAACACCGCGCGCTCGCATCTGCGCGCGATCTTTTCGAAGACGGGCGTCACGCGGCAGGCGACGCTGGTGCGGACGTTGCTGAACAGCGTGTTGTCGCTGGGGTGAGGTGGCCGTGCGCGTCCGCCACGCGCTTCGTCACCGGCCAGACAATCGCGATCGACCGCGGCTTCACCGCATGACGATCGTGTATTACCATCGGCGCTTCCTCGTACGCTTCGTCGCGCCGCGTCCGCCCGCCCGGTCATCGGCGAGCCGCGCCTCCTCTTCGCATGACTTCACCCGTTCCGTCCGGCGTCGCGCTGCGGCCGCAGCCGATCGATACGCTGACCGTGCCGGCCGCGCTCGACGGACGCGCGGGCACCAACCGCTCGACCAGCGCGCATCCGCAGATCGCCGCGACGCATGATCTCGACGCCGTGCGCGCGTGGCTCGCACGCTTCGTCGATACGCCCACCACGTTCCAGAATTACCGCAAGGAAGCCGAACGCCTGCTGCTGTGGGCCGTGATCGCGTGCGGCAAGCCGCTGTCGTCGCTCACGCACGAGGATCTCGTCGGCTACCGGCAGTTCCTGCTCGCGCCCGCGCCCGCCGAACTCTGGTGCGCGAACGGCGGCCGCAAGCATCCGCGCGGCGACCCGCGCTGGCGGCCGTTCTACGGCCCGCTGTCGGCGGCCAGCCAGCGGCAGGCGATGGTGATCCTGAACGTGATGTTCTCGTGGCTCGTGCAGGCCGGCTATCTCGCCGGCAATCCGCTCGCGCTGTCCCGGCAGCGGCAACGACGGCCCGCGCCGCGCGTCACGCGCCATCTCGGGCCGCCGCTGTGGCAGGCGGTCAAGGACGCGATCGCCGCGATGCCGCGCGACGACGCGCGCGCCGCCCTCCATGCGGATCGCGCGCGCTGGGTGTTCACGCTGCTGTATCTCGGCGGGCTGCGCATCACCGAAGCAGCCGACACCACGATGGGACACTTCTTTGCACGGCGCGATGCGAACGGGCGCGACCGCTGGTGGCTCGACGTGACCGGCAAAGGCGGCCGGCAGCGGCTCGTGCCGGCCACCGCCGAGATGATGGCCGAGCTCGCGCGCTACCGGCGCGCGCATGGCCTGCCCGCGCAGCCGGCCGACGGCGAACCCACGCCGCTCGTGCTGCCGGCCAATCGCACGCGCAAGCCGCTCACACGCGCGGCGCTGCACCGGATCGTGAAGCAGGTGTTCCGGTTCGCGGCCGATCGGTTGCGTGCGCAAGGGAATGGAGGCGAGGAACAGGCGCGCGTGCTCGAACAGGCATCCGCGCACTGGCTGCGCCACAGCGCTGGCTCGCACATGGCCGATGGCCGCGTCGACCTGCGGCTCGTGCGCGACAACCTCGGGCACGTGTCGCTGACGACGACGAGCCAGTATCTGCATGCGGACGACGACTGGCGGCACAGCGAAACCGAGGAGAAGCATCGGATCGGTTGGTGAGCGGCGCGCCGTGCGCGCGCTTCAATACACGGCCACCCAATGTCCGGGCACCCACGCCCAGTGGTTGCCGGCCCAGCGGTAATGGCCCTTCGCCCAGCGATAACCGGGCGCGGGCGGCGGCGGCGCCACCTCGACGACCGGCGCGGGCTGCGGCGGCCGCGCCGGTTCCACCACGCATGCGGACATCAGCACGGCACTCATCGTCGCCACCACGGCAAGCGATACGGATCGGATCTTCATCATCGATTCTCCCTGTTGTGTCATATGTCATCGGCTGGCGGATGCGGGCGCGCGCCTGCCGCGCGTCACGCGGTTCCGCGAACGAGGCCCGTCATCGGCCGCGTCGCGCCGCTTTGCGCGAAAAGCGTGGCCGCGGTATGGCCGGGATCGAGCCGCAGGCTTTCGGCGGCCGCGCCCGCGATCAGCGCATCGAGCGACGCGGTCGGCTTCAGGTCGCGCCCTTCGTACAGGTCGCCCGGCCGCAAGCCGGGCCAGTCGGCGATCACGCGCCCGCCCGCGACCGCCCCGCCCGCCAGCATCGCGACCGACGCCTGCCCGTGATCGGTGCCGCCCGTGCCGTTCGCGGCGGCGGTGCGACCGAACTCGGTCGCGACGAGCACCGTGGTCTGCTGCCACACGGGCCCGAGTCCGTCGCGCAACGCGGCGAGCATCGTGTCGAGTGCCTTCAGCTGATTCGCGAGCCGCGCGTTCTGCGCGCTGTGTGTGTCCCAGCCGCCCGTCTCGATCATCGCGATCCGCGGGCCGTCGTCGCGCGCGAGAAACGTCGCCGCAAGCTTGCCGACGCCCGCCGGATCCTGGCGCGCATGCGCATCGCCGGCGAGGCCCCGCGCGGCCATCGCCGACTGCCACAGCGGCCCGAGCTGCGCGTCGGCCTCGTAAAGCGCCGATACGCGCGCGAGCAGGTCGTCCGGCGCGGCCGGCAGACCGGACGCCGCATACGACGCGGCCTGCACGCTGCCGCGCAACGCGAGCGGCACCGTCGGCGCGAACGCGATCGCGCGGTCGCGCGTCGCCGGCAACATCGCGGCGAGCCGGTTCAGCCAGCCGTCCCTCACCTGGTACGGTGCGCGCCCGCCCGTCTCCAGCACGTTCTGGCCGTCGAAATGCGAGCGGTCGCGATACGGCGACGCGATCGCGTGGACGAACAGCGCCTGCTTGTCGCGAAACATCTGCGCGGTCTGCACGAGCGACGGATGGAGCGCGAACGTGCCGTCGATGCGTGTCGCCGCTGCGGCGTCGATCGCCAGTGGGCCGCGCAGCGACGCATACGCCGGTTCCGCATACGGGACGACGATGTTCAGCCCGTCGGCGGCGCCGCGCTGGATCACGAATACGAAGCGCCGGTCGGTTTCGACGTTCGCGAACACGATGCGCGGCGCGACCAGGATCGCGCCCGCACCGGCCGCGGCGACGCTCAGGAAATGTCGACGGGTCAAGGATCGGGCCATGTTCATCTCCGTTGGAAATCGGGCGACACGAGCAGCAGTGCGAGCGACGTGGTCGCGCTTTCGGCACGCGACAGCGCGGTCGCCGTCGGCGCGCTCAGCGAGCCGGCCAGCAGCGTATTGCCGAGCGTGCGCGGGTCGAGCCGGTCGCCCGTGCGTGCAGCCAGCCGCTGCGCGATCTCGACGCGGCGCACCAGCGCGTCGGGCGCGGCCCAGCTCGCGGCAACGTCGTCGTAACCGGCCGGCGACCCGGGCCGCCATACCGGCTGGCCGAGCTGCGCGAGCAGCGGCGCGGCCTTCAGGTCGCCCGTGTCGCGCCAACCGAGCCCGCGCAGCGACGACACGGCCCACTCCCACGGCGTCTTGAACTTGCGATTGACCGGCGACCAGGCGTCGGGCGCATCGACCAGCGCACGATAGACGGTCGGCAAGTCGCCGCCGCTCGTCTCGAATGCGCGGGCGAGCCGGTCGATAAGCGCGGGCGGCGGATTGTCGGCGACGAAATGGCGGGCGAGCTGGAACGCGATATGCCGGCCCGTCGCCGGCGAACGTGCCAGGTCGGCCAGGATCGCGCGTGCCTGCGCTTCGCCCTGCTGGTCATACGTGCGCCCCATCACCGTGCGGGCGCCCGGTTCGTGCAGCTTCGGGCGGAACAGGAAAGCGCCCGGCGCCACATCGCCGGGCTGCGGCCCGCGTCCGCCCGCGATGCTCCAGCCGGTCAGCGCACGCGCGAATTCCGTCACGTCCGTTTGGGTGTAGCCGGTCCGTACGCCGAGGGTATGCAGTTCCATGATTTCGCGCGCGAGGTTCTCGTTGAGGCCGCGTCGCGCCGCCGGATTGCGGGCTTCCATACGCAGCGCCGCCGGGCTGTCGGGGCCGACCGAGCGCGCCTGGTCGAGGAACAACTGCATCGCGGGATGCTGCTCGACGGCGACGAGCATGTCCTCGAAGCGGCCGAGCACGTGCGGGCGGATCGCATCGCGCTCGAATGCGCCCGCATATGCGGCCACCTGCCCCTTGTCGACCGACACCGCGAAATGGTTCGCCCAGAAATGCACCAGACGCTCGACGAACGGCGCAGGCGTGACGAGCGCGCCGTTCAGTCGTGCGGCGACCGCGCTGCGATATGCGTCGTAGCCGTCGCGGCGGATCGACTGCTCGGTCGCACGCCTGGCCGCGGCGTCGTCGCTCGTCATCGCGTTGCGGGTCGTCGCGAAGCGCGTGGCAAGCGTGACCGCGTCGGGTTCACCCGCCCATGCGGCCGGCTTCGGGTCGTAGCGGTCGAACTGGGCGACCAGCGCGGCCTTCGGATCGACAAGCGGCGCTTCGTCAGGCCGCGCGCCGAGACCGAAACGGTTCAGCGCGATGGCGGCCGGTGAGATGTCGTTCGGATGGTCCATGACGGGGGCTCTCGCGATGCGTACCCGTGTTTAACGGTCGCCGGCGGGAAATCCGTCGCTGGATGGACGAAATATTTGGGTCTTCGTGGATTTGCGTGGTGGTCGACTGTCGACCCTGAACCGCCGGTCGCTGGATCATGATTTTGGCGTCGGGTAATGAATTACACCGGTCATTCGACCGCAGGGGCGAAACCTAAAAAATCACAGAACGCGATGTCATGATGGCCGCGCCCCGATCAAACGACGCGTCAAACGAGGCCATGTGTCGGAAGAAACCATGGCTGCTTTCGTCCGACCAGTCGACGAGCCATGCGAGTGGCTCAAGCCGGCAGGTCCAAATTCAAAAGAGCTAACTTCAGTGCCTAGCGCCGTGCGATCGAGGCGACGTTGGCGTTGCCGTCTAATCGACGATTGCACTGTAGCGTCTGCTCGCCTGCGTAACGACTGCGACGTTCGCATTGCGGTACTGCTGCGGCTGAACATGGTTTTAGGTATGAGATAGTGCAAACCCTAACTCGATATTCCCACTGAATGGGAATCGCATTTTTGTCCAGCGGGAGCGACGTGGCATTCTGCGTCATCGGAATCGCATCTCTTCGGGCAAGACTCAAGGTGAATCAGGAATCCAGCGTCATCGGCGCCGAGCGCCTGCTGCTCGTACTTACTGCGCTCGCGAGTCACGGTAAAGCCATGTCCGTGAAGGACATGCTCGGCGTGACCGGCCTCGCACAAAGCACGCTCTATCGCCAAATCACGCTGCTGAAGCGCTGGGGTTTCGTGACGGAGGACGCGGGCTGCTATGCCCCCGGTCCCGTGAGCCTGCAGCTCGCACTCGGCTTCGACATCAATTCGATGCTGGTCGAAGCGAGCCGCGACGGCATGGCGGAGCTCTCGCGCGCGACGCAGGAGAGCGTCGGGCTCATCATCGCCGTGAACGATCAGGTGATCTGCCTCGAGATGGTCGAGAGCACGCACTCGCTGCGTTGCTCGTTCGAAAAAGGCCGCGCGGTGCCGTTGCGCGCGGGCGCGTCCGCCAAATCGCTGCTCGCCTTCATGGCGGAGAAAACGCGCAACGAAGCGCTGGAGCGCCAGTTCGCCGGCGACGACGCGGCGCGCGCCGCTCTTGAAACGGAGCTCGAGCGCATTCGCGCGCGCGGTTACGCCGTGAGCGACAGCGAAGTCGATCCCGGCGTCTGGGGCGTGAGTGCGCCCGTGTTCCGGCGCATGTCGCGCGGCACGGGCGCGAGCGCATCGATCACGCTGATGGCCCCGTCCTCGCGCGCGGCGGGCCGCGAACAACAACTTGCCGACTGGACCGTGCGAACGGCCAACAGCATTTCCACCCGACTGCAATCTGCCTGAGCCTCACTCAACCACGACCACGCACTCTGGAGCCCGCACCATGAAACTGAAAACCCTTCTCTCCGCTGCAAGCCTCGGCATGGCGCTGCTGACGGCGATCGCGCCCGGCACGGCATCCGCGCAGGATTCGAACGTACTCAACGTTGCAACCGATGCGACCTTCCCGCCGATGGAATTCGTCGACAAGGGCCAGCGCACCGGCTTCGACATCGACATCATGAACGCGCTGGCCAAGGCGATGGGTAAGCAGGTCCAGTGGACGGACATCGACTTCAAGGGGCTCATTCCGGGTCTTGTGGCGCGGCGGTTCGACGCGGCGATCTCGGGCATCTACATCACGCCTGAGCGCGCGCAGGTTGTCGACTTCACGCAGCCCTACTTTGCGGGCGGTCTCTCCGCGCTGGTCAAGGCGGACTCGCCGATCAAGACTCTCGCCGATCTCAACGGCAAGAAAGTGACCGTGCAGGTCGGCACGAAGTCGGTAAATTTCCTGCGCGACAACTATCCGCAGGTGCAGCGCGTGGAAGTTGAAAAGAACCAGGAGATGTTCGATCTCGTCGGTATCGGCCGTGCTGACGCTGCCGTCACCGGCAAGCCCGCCGCGTACCAGTTCGTGCGCACGCGTCCCGGTTTCCGCGTGCTGGACAAGGAGCTGACGACTGAAGCGTACGGCATCGCGGTGCGCAAGGACGAACCGCAACTACGCGACAAGATGAACGCCGCGCTCGCGAAGATCAAGGCGGACGGCACCTACGACGCCATCGTGAAGAAGTGGTTCAGCACGGGCGCCAGCACCTCGGCAAACGCGAAGTAACCCGGCGGACCTGACTCATGATACTCGACTTCACGCCGGCATTCGCCGGTTGGGCCGACATCGCGCACGGCGCGCTGGTCACAGTTGAAGTGACCGCCGCCGCGCTCGTGCTCTCGTGCCTGCTCGGCCTCCTGATTGGCATCGGCCGGCTCTATCCACAACGGCGGCTCGTCTACGGCTTTTGCACCGGCTACCTGATCTTCTTCCGCGGCACACCGCTGCTCGTGCAGCTGTTCCTGCTGTTCTTCGGCCTGCCGCAGTTCGACATCCTGCTGCCCGCGTTCGTCTGCGGCATGCTCGGGCTCGGGTTGTATTCGGCGGCCTACGTGTCGGAAATCGTGCGCGGCGCGATCCAGTCCGTGGATCGCGGACAGATGGAAGCGGCGCGCTCCATCGGCATGTCGTCGGGACAGGCCATGCGCGCGATCATTCTGCCGCAGGCCATCGTGCGCATGATTCCCCCGCTCGGCAACGAGTTCATCGCGCTGATCAAGAACTCGGCCCTGGTGTCGCTGCTGACAATTCACGATCTCATGCACGAAGGCCAGAAGATTATCAGCGTGTCCTACCGGTCGCTCGAAGTGTATATCGTGATCGCGCTCGTGTATCTCGTGCTCACGCAAACGACCAACTTCATTCTTCATCGCGCTGAACGTCGGTTACGCGCAGGAGGCATGGTGCAATGAGCAACGCTCAACCTATCGTCAGCATTCGCGAACTCACGAAGTCGTTCGGCGCGCATCGCGTATTGAACGGCATCGACTTCGACATCCAGCCGAGCCAGGTCGTGGTCGTGATCGGACCGAGTGGTTCCGGCAAGAGTACGTTTCTGCGCTGCTGCAACGGGCTGGAGCAGCCCGAGCGCGGCACGATCGATATCTGCGGCCAACGGCTCGTCGATCACGGCACGATGCTCAAGGACCGCCCACTCAACGCGCTGCGCACCGAAGTGGGCATGGTGTTCCAGTCGTTCAACCTGTTCCCGCATCTCTCGGTGCTGCACAACATCACGGTGGGTCCGCGCATGCTGCGCGGCGCCGCGAAAGCCGACGCCGAAGCCGCTGCGCTTGCCCTGCTCAAGAAGGTGGGTCTCGAGCACAAGGCGGATGCGATGCCTGCGAGCCTCTCGGGCGGCCAGAAGCAGCGCGTCGCCATCGCGCGGGCTTTGGCGATGCAGCCGCGCGTCATGCTCTTCGACGAACCGACTTCCGCGCTCGACCCCGAACTCGTGGGCGAAGTGCTGCAGGTGATGAAGCTGCTCGCCTCCGAAGGCATGACCATGCTCGTTGTTACGCACGAGATGGGCTTCGCGAAGGAAGTGGCCGATGTCGTGGTCGTGATGGATGGCGGCGAGATCGTTGAAGCTGGGCCACCCGCGCAGATTTTCTCGACGCCCACGCAACCCCGCACCCGCTCGTTCCTGCAGGCCGTGCTGTCGCGCGCGTGAACTCGACCTTGATACGCGGCGCCGCGCTCGTGGCGTCGCCGTGGAAAAACGGCGGCGGCATCACGCGCGAAGTCGCGTCCTGTGCGCACGCGTGGCGCGTGAGCATTGCCGATATCGATCGCGACGGGCCGTTCTCGCGTTTCGACGGCATCGACCGCCTGTTGATGGTTCTCGACGGCGCAGGGATGACACTCGGTGGCGCAGGCGTCCTGGGTGCGTTTGACGTTGCGCACTTCACCGGCGAAGCGCCGGTGACGGCGCACCTCGCAAACGGCACGGTGCGGGTGTTCAACCTGATGACGTACCGCGGCGCGGCGCGCGCCTCGGTCGACATCGTGCGCGCGCCGGGGCGCCGGACATTCGCCGCGGACACGGCGTTGCTGCTTTGCGCGCAGGGATCGGTCGAGGTGCGGGCCGGGCCGGCGTGCATCGCGCTGACGCCACTCGACACGCTGCGCATCGACCGGGCGAATCCCGTCGAGATCGCCATAGAAGGAGATGGCGTGCTGGTGTGCACGTCGCTGAATACGGAAGCCGACTCTTGAATTTATCCCCGAAATCGCTCTTCGCAGCCCATGCGCTGCTGCCTGACGGCTGGCGCACCAACGTTCTGATCGAGTGGAACGACGCGGGTACGCTCGTCGCCGTTACGCCCGACACAACCACCGCGCCGGCGGATGCCGGGGTCGCAGCGGGGCCGGTCATTCCGGGCATGCCGAACCTGCATTCGCACGCGTTTCAGCGCGGCATGGCCGGCCTCACGGAATACCGCGCCAATCCCACGGACAGCTTCTGGAGCTGGCGCGACCTGATGTACCGCTTCGCCGCACGCATCACGCCCGAGATGCTCGGTGCGATAGCGCGCTGGCTGTATGTCGAGATGCTCAAGGCGGGCTATACGTCCGTCTGTGAGTTCCACTACGTGCACCACGCGCAGGACGGCGGCCGTCACTCGCATCCGGCCGAACTCGCGCAGCGCGTCGTGGATGCCGCGAGCGAGACCGGCATCGGCATGACGATGCTGCCGGTGCTCTATCAGTACAGCGGCTTCGGCGCACAACCGCCGCGCGCCGACCAGCGCCGCTTCATCAACGCGACCGACGCCTTTCTGGAGCTTCTCGGCGCGCTGCGCGCCGCTCGTCCGGAACACGGCGCGCTGCGTTACGGAATCGCGCCGCACTCGCTGCGCGCTGTATCGGAGGATTCATTGCGCGCCGCGCTCGACGGACTCGACGCGATGTCGCCCGGCGCACCGGTGCATATCCACATTGCGGAGCAGACCGCGGAAGTGGATGCCTGCGTCGCGGCGCTCGGCGCACGGCCCGTGCAATGGCTGCTCGAGCGTTTCGACGTCGACGCGCGTTGGTGCCTCGTGCATGCGACGCACGTCGACGAACGCGAAACGCTTGCACTCGCGAAGAGCGGCGCGATAGCGGGCCTGTGCCTCACGACCGAAGCGAATCTCGGCGACGGCCTGTTCCCCGCAAGCGACTACCTCGATGCAGGAGGCGCATTCGGCGTCGGCTCGGATAGCCATATCGGCGTGGACTGGCGCGCGGAACTGCGCCTGCTCGAATATGGCCAGCGGCTCGCGCGGCGTCAGCGCAACGTGCTGGCCTCGCCGCAGGCATCGCATGTCGCCGACCGCCTGTTCCAGGGCGCGCTTGCGGGCGGCGCACGTGCGACCGGCCGCGCGGCCGGCGCCCTCAAGCAGGGCGCGCGAGCGGACTGGATCGTGCTCGATCCTGACCATCCCGATCTCGCGGAGCAGACCGGCGCGACGTGGCTGTCGTCCGCCGTCTTTTGCGAGCACGGCGAAACACCGGTGCGCGACGTCTTCGTCAGCGGCGAGCGCGTGATCCACGAGCGCCGTCATCGCGACGAAGTCAGGCTTTACGCGGACTATCGCCGGGCGTTGGCGCAGCTTCTCGCCGACGCCTGAGCGCAACCGTCAACCGATCCCAGGCACCATGAACGATCTCTTCTCACTCGACCGCGGCGATGCGCCGCTGATGATTTCCATTCCCCATCTGGGCACGCACATCCCGGTTGCGCTGCGCGACCGGTACACCGATATCGCGCTGACCGTCGCTGACACTGACTGGCATCTGGACCGCCTCTACGGATTCGCCCGCGCGCTCGGCGCAACGATTCTAGGTGCGCGTGTGTCACGTTACGTGATCGACCTGAACCGGCCGTCGAACGACGAAAGCCTATATCCGGGGCAGACCACCACGTCGCTGTGCCCGACCGAGACCTTTCGCGGCGAGCCGCTGTATCGCGACGGTTGCGCGCCGGACGCGGCCGAACGCAATCGCCGCGTGGCCACTTACTGGCAGCCGTATCACGACGCCCTGCATGAAGAACTGACGCGCCTGCGCCGCCAGCATCGCAACGTGCTACTGTGGGAAGCGCACTCGATCGCGAGCGTGCTGCCACGGTTATTCGAAGGCAAGCTGCCGGACCTGAACATCGGCACCCAGGATGGCCGCACCGCCGCGCCTTCCGTGCAGGAAGCGGTGCAGCGCGTCGCCGCGGCGAGTCCGTTCACGTGGATTGCGAACGGCCGCTTCAAGGGCGGCTTTATCACACGGCACGCCGGCGCGCCGCATGACGGCGTGCATGCGGTGCAACTGGAGATGTGCCAGTCCACCTACATGAGCGAGAACGCGCCGTTCGACTATCTGCCCGAGGTCGCGAAGAAAGTGGAGCCGGTGGTACGCGGCATGGTGAATGGTGCGCTCGACGCAATCGTCAAGCTGACTCCGAACGCCTCGCGGGCGAAATGAGCGCGATACTTCTTTGCCGCGGGACCTCTTAGAAATACATTCTGAACACCACGAGCGCCCATCCAGCCGAGCAGGCACTCTCTGTCCAATACACGCTCGCAGAACTTCGCCAGCACTCGGAGCAGGCGGGCGTGTTTCGAATGCAGAAGTGAAAGTCCCGCAGCGTCGGAGAGAGTGAAGCGCATTGAAAAGTGCTGCGGCCCCATGACTACGTCGGCTAAGGTCGACAGCTCAGGTCGGCGCTCTGTGCTGAAAGACCGCTTGTTGGCTTGACGAGCCCCCCTGAATGTCTCGCGCCTCAATCGAGTCAG
Source organism: Burkholderia sp. BCC1640 (assembly GCF_902833125.1). Classification (NCBI taxonomy): domain Bacteria; kingdom Pseudomonadati; phylum Pseudomonadota; class Betaproteobacteria; order Burkholderiales; family Burkholderiaceae; genus Burkholderia; species Burkholderia sp. BCC1640. The sequence goes on from NZ_CADFEF010000018.1 coordinate 118,391, forward strand.
GGTCCCATTTTGGCCGAACGCCGACGTTCCTCGCCAGCGTCCCCCCGGAAATCCACGAAGAACCAAATATTTCGGCTTCGGCTCGTAGACGCCGAATCTGCCGCGTCTTGCTCCGCAACCACAAACTGCCGAACGGCAGCCGGCTCAAGAACCTCCCAGAACTGGCGTCACGTCGGCGAACGCGTGGGCGCATCCGGCTCCCGGCCCGGTCCGGTCATGCCCGCGACGGTCACCCCAGCTCGAAAGACGTCACCCCGAACACGCGGTCGATCGCAATCGCAGGCGCCTCCTTCGTATACATCCGCGCGGTCTCGAACACGCTCGACATGCCGTGACGTTCTGCCAGCGCGACGGCCGCGGGGTTCGTTTCCGGTACGTCGAGCACGATCACCTCGCCGGGCATGCGCGACGCCAGCGCACGAAACAGCCCCGTCGCGACGTCGGCGTCATCGGCAAAGAGCGGGCCGATCTTGCAGCCCGCATGGCAGCGGCGCACGACCCCGTAACCGACAACTCGTCCCCCGTCGATCGTTGCGAGCGCAACTGCATCCGGCTGCGCGATCCAGACGGAGACGAAACGCTCGCGCGCCGCCGGAAAACACTGACGATCATAGGCGAGCAACTGCTCGAACGGCACATCGGCCGCTGCCGCCACATGTGCGCACCCGATGCCGCCCACGCGCCCCTGATAGCGGATGTTGCGATACGCGAGCCGGAACCCCGACTTCCTGTAATTCGCCTGCTGGGCAACGACACCGTCCAGGCCGATGTTTCGTTCTCCAAGGTAACGCATGCCGTGCTGCCAGATGCGCATGCCGAAGCCTTTGCCGCGAAACGCCGGTTTCACGATGTAGAGACCGATGAAGCCGAAGTGTTCGTCATAAGCAACCGCCGAAAGGCAAGCGACCGGCTCGCCGCGCCAGATGCCGACGAAGAAACCGGCCGGGTCCGCTTCCCTGAAACAATGCGCGTCGTGCAGACCGGGATTCCACCCTTCCGCGGCCGCCCATTCGACGCACATGGCCACTTCACCGGCCGACATGGTGCGCACGATAAAGTCTTCGCTTCGATCCATGATTCGTCCTTGCCGCGGCGCTCAAGATTGCCGCCTCGCGTTGCGGTGAAATCATCGGGAAGATGCTGTCGATCGGGCCATCATAATCCCGGGACGGCTATCGGCGTGAACGGTCATTCCGTGCCGTCACAGGACGACGAGCGGCTCACTCGCTTCCCGCCGCCCCCTGCTGCTTCTGCAATCTCGCCGGCAAGCGCCAGTTCCCGCTACGCCGCAACCCGTCGACGAACTTCGCGCGCTCGTCCGGCGTCAGCGTCGCCGCGAAATCGACGACACTGCGCTCGACTTGCCCTCGCAATGCGCTATCGGCCGCGCGCGTCCGTTCGAGCGCCGCATCGATCGCCGGCCGATCAAGCTGCGGCGCGGCCAGCAGATCGAGCACCGTGATCCGCCCATCACGCCCTTCCCGCGCGAAATCCCGAGCGTCCTTGCGTGCCGCCTTCAGCGCCGCCGCGAACGCCCGCTGACGCGCATCGGACAATCCGTCCGCGGCGAACCGCAACGCCGTGCGCTGTCCGGGCATTCCCGTTCCATGCAGGTCAGGATGCGTCGCGAACCACTGATACGCGCCGCCGCCAATCGCGCCGAGCATGAACACGTTCAGCACGACCGACCCGACGAGCACGAATTTCCTGCCGCGTTCGCTCATTCGTCGCCTCCGTCGATGCTCGGGCCGCCGAACGTCGTCGTCAGGTAGCCCGGTTCGTGTTGCGCGATCGGCGCGCTGCCGAGCATCAGCATCGACACGGCCACCGCGCCCGCCAGCGCGCCGGCCAGCCCGACACCCGCGAATGCCGCGCCCGACCACCACACCCGGCCCCGACGCCGCGCACGTTGTGGCGCCGGCGCCGACGCGATGATGCGTTCGACGAGTGCCGGCGTCGGCGGCGCGACCGTGTCCTGCATGAGCCAGGCATCGAGCTCGGCGGCATCGTCGAGCGCCTCCAGCGCGTCACGCGGATGCGCTTGCGCCCACGCTTCGGCCGCCGCGCGTTCGTCTTGCGGCCAGCGCCGCGCATCCGAGCCGTACGCGGCGACGATGGTACGGAATCGTTCGGGTGTCATCGCTTGTCCTCGCTAGGTGGGTCGCCGGCCAGTTGCGCGCGCAGGTTGCGCCTTGCGCGCGCGAGCAGGCTTTCCAGCGCATCGACGGTGATGCCCATCAGGTTGGCCGCTTCAACGTTCGACATGTCCTGATAGTACTGGAGCACGAGCGCTTCCCGCTGCCTCGGCGGCAACGCGGCGAGCGCCTCGCGCACGCGCGCGTCGCGCGAGTGCAACTCCGCGTGCGCGGCCGGCTCGGGTTGCGGGTCGGGCACGTCGGGCACCGCGTCGACCGGCTCCTCGCGCCGCCCGCGCAAACGGTCGTAGCACAGGTTCAGCACGACGCGATGCAGCCACGTGTCGAAGCGCGCTTCGCCATCCCGCCAGCGCGGCGCATGATTCCAGATCCGCAGGAAGGTTTCCTGCGCAACGTCTTCGGCTTCGGTCCGGTCGCCGAGCATGCGCGTCGCGAGCGCGAGCAAGCGCGGCAGTTTGCGTGCGACGAGCACACGCACGGCCGACGCGTCGCGCGCGCCCACCCGCGCGACGAGTTCCGCGTCGGGATCGGCGTCGCTCAACGCAGGCCGCTCCGCGATGCGCGGTGCGAACGCCGCATGCTGCCGGCGGTTGCGCCCGTTGTCCGGCTGAAGCTCATCGTCATGCTCTCCTTGCATGCATCGGACCGGCGCATCGGCGACACGTGATGCGCCACACCGGGAATCGGCCCGGTCGATTTCATCGAGATCCGGTTCGAACGGCATATCGATCCTGTCGATCGCCCGCCGGCCGGCGCGATCAATATACGACGACCGGCGCGGGCCGGTAATACACCGGACGCGCCGGCACCACGACGCAACCGGCCAGCACGACGGCCGCGGCTGTCAGGATAAGTATGGTTCGAAAAGGCATGGCTCAGCCGATGAGGTTGTGTGGAAATCCCGCCGCACGGGCAGGCGCTGCGCGCCGCGCGGCGCCCTGCGCTTCACGCCCAGTGGCCCGGCACCCAGCGCCAGTTGGGGCCGCGCGCGGCCCAGTGTCCAGGCACCCAGTGATAGCCGGCACGTACCACTTGCCAGTGTCCCGGAATCCACACGTAGCGGCCCTGCCGCCAGTGCCAGTGGCCTTGATCCCATACGTAGCCCGCGCGCGGCGCCGGCATCACTTCGACACGCGGCGGTGGCGGTGCGACCGGTGCGACGATGACGGCCTGCGCGAATGCGGTGGACGTCGCCAGCGCGGCCACGCATCCCGCGGCAAACCGTAATGAAATGGAAAGTTTCATGCAAGACTCCGAAGCATCGTTTCCCGGCCGGAGGTGGCCGTTCGTTCGTTAAACGACGCATGCGAAAAAAATCCGTCGCGGCACACGCAAATAAATTTCTGCCGCGCCGGCGACGCCGCGCGCGCCATCGACGCATCGGGCTCGCACATCGATTACCGTCTGTCACAACCCGGCAAAACTGCCCTTCGACAATGCGTATCACCGGGATCCCGCTCGTTTCCGGCCCACGCCCCCGACGCGCTCGCGCACGGCCGGGCAGTTCCGCATCTCGCGTGTCATTCAACGAAAATACGATCATGTCGAACCAGGAAAACCTCCCCGCCGAGTCGAACGAGCCGGCCGCTTCCGTATCGCGTCGCGGCTTCCTGAAACTGGCCGGCGTTTCCGGCCTCGCCACCGCCGCGGGCGGGCTCGCGGCCGCCCACGGCGCCGCGTCGAATCCGGACGGCACGCCCGAGCAGGTGCACCTGACGTGGGGCAGCGACCCGACATCGGAAGTCGCGATCTCGTGGGCGTCGCTCGCACCGGCCATCAATCCGCGCGCGCGGATCGTCGCCGACGGCGAACCGGCACGCACCGTGCACGGCGTGCAGCGCCTTTACACCGACGGCCTGAACGGCGAAACCGTGTTCACGTACCACGCACGCGTGCACGGTCTGAAACCGAACACGCGCTACCGCTATGAACTGACGGCCGACAACGACAGCAACGCCGCGCAGCCGTTTGCCGCGACCTTCACGACCGCGCCGCGCGGGCGCGCGCCGTTCCGCTTCACGAGCTATGGCGACCTCGCGACGCCGAATGGCGCGTGGGTGCTGTCGTCGCCGCAAAGCCGCTTCGCGGTGCAGGCCGTCGAGCAGTTCCAGCCGCTGTTCCACCTGCTGAACGGCGACCTCTGCTACGCGAACCTGAACCCCGCACATCAGCCGGAGGTGTGGCGCGACTTCGGCAACAACAACCAGACGTCGGCCGCGAACCGCCCGTGGATGCCGTGCCCCGGCAATCACGAGATCGAATTCAACAACGGCCCGCAGGGGCTCGACTCGTATCTCGCGCGTTACACGCTCCCGGAGAACGGCACGCGCTTTCCGGGCCGCTGGTACAGCTTCCGCGTGAGCTCGGTGCTGTTCATCTCGCTCGACGCCGACGACGTCGTCTACCAGGATGCGGCCGCATTCGTCGGCGGCCCGAATCCGCTCGTGCCGGCCGCGAGCACCGGCCGCGCGCCGATCGAACCAGGCACGTCGTTCTACGTACGCGGCTACAGCAACGGCGAGCAGACGCGCTGGCTCGAGCACACGCTGCGTCACGCGTCGCACGACGACGACATCGACTGGATCGTCGTGCAGATGCACCAGGACGCGCTGAGCTCGTCGAAGACGGGCAACGGCTCGGACAAGGGCATTCGCGAGGCATGGCTGCCGCTGTTCGACCGCTATGGCGTCGACCTCGTGCTGTGCGGTCACGATCACGACTACGAGCGCAGCTACCCGGTGCGCGGCTGCAATCACCGCGCGGGCGTCGATGCCTCGACCGGCGAAGTCGTCGAGACGCTGCAGCCGCGTCCGGTCGGGTCGACCGATCCGAACAGCACGACGTTCGACACGAGCCACGGCACGATCCACCTGATTCTCGGCGGCGGCGGCACCAGTGCGCCGCTCGACGTATACGGCGAAAACCCGGCGACCGGCTTTGCACAGGCCAAGGTCTTCACGAAGCCGAACCGACCGGTGCCGGGCACGGCGCCGAACACGTTCGTGCGCAAGCCAGCCGATGCGCTCGAGGATGCGATCTGGTCCGCACGCCGCGATACGGGCACGGGCTACGGGATCGCCGTGTTCGACCACGATCCGGGCCAGCCGGGCGGCCACACGACGATCACGATGCGCTATTACCACGCGCCGGGCGCGGATCAGCACCCGACCGCACAGTACGAGCTGTTCGAGACGATCGAGCTGAGCAAGAAGCGCCGCGAGCGCTGATGCGGCGGCCGCCCGCGGCGCGCGATCGCGCGGCGGGCGGTCGAAGTTGGGGTCGGCTCATGCGGGACATCGCACACAACGTGCGCCGTCCGCTTACCGGTATGGTGAATGCGCGGCGGCCTGCTTCACGCGGATCGACTGCATCCGTTCGCCATCCGAAGGTTGTGTGCGCATCGGTACGTCGATTGCGTCCGCAAGCCGTTCAACCGGTTAGCCGCGTGATTCCAGCGCGATACGCACGGCCAGTCCGGCCAGCACGGTCCCCATCAACCAGCGCTGCACGCGCGCCCAGACCGGCCGACCGGCAAGAAACGCCGCGATCGCACCGGCCATGCTCGCGATCAGCGCGTTGACGCTGACGCTGACCGCGATCTGCACGCAGCCCAGTGCCAGCGATTGCGCGAGCACGCTGCCGTGCCCCGGCGAAATGAACTGCGGCAGCAGCGACAGATACATCATCGCGATCTTCGGGTTCGCGAGGTTGGTGACGAAGCCCATCGTGAAGAGCCGCGCGCCGCTGTCGTGCGGCAATTGCCGGACCTGAAACGCCGAGCGCCCGCCCGGCTTGAGCGCCTGCCACGCGAGATATGACAGGTACAGCGCACCGGAGAAACGCAGCGCGTCATACGCATACGGCACGGTCAGCACCAGCGCGGTGATGCCGAATGCCGCGCAGAACATGTAGAACACGAACCCCAGCGCGACGCCGCCGAGCGACACGAGCCCCGCACGGCGGCCCTGGCAGATCGAGCGCGAGATCAGGTAGATCATGTTGGGGCCGGGCGTCAGGACCATGCCGAGCGACACGAGTCCGAAAGCGATCAGGGTGGGCAAGGCCGGCACGGCGGTCTCCTTCGAGGCAATGAAGTCAGGGCGAGTGACCCACAATGTATTGCATGTCGACAGCTGCCGGCATGAATAAACTGCAAGTCACCCATGAGCGCGCTTCATCGCGTCATCGCGCCGCCGATGCGCTACTTTCCCTTTTTCGTTCGCGCCTGAATCGCCTTTCCCACCTTCGCGCGCTGGGCGTCGACCAGCTTCACGAATGCGTCTGCGATCGCATTGCCGGTCGCGTTCCACGACAGCCGCACGGAACGGTGAAGCCTGGGCGACAGCGCCAGCACCTGGCCGCCGAACCGGGTGTAGGTGAGCGTGATGCGCGGGACGATCGACACGCCCATTCCCGCCTCCGCCATCGACAGGATGGTCCGCATCTCGACCACGTTGAACGCGGCGCGGAGCGACGCACCGTTGCGCGCGAAGTAGTCCGCGATGAGCGGCCCGCACCCCGCCTTCGAGAAAATGAACGGCATCGTGGACAACCGTTTCGCGGATACGCTCTTGCGGCCGTCGAACATGCCGTCCGCCGCCACTGCGACGAAATCCTCGTCGAGCAACGGCAGATTGTTCGCGAAGGTCTTCGTGCCCGCGACCACGCCGACGTCGGCGGTGCCGTCGTCGAGCCATCCTTCGACCTCCGCGTCCGTGCCTTCGAGCAGTACCGCCGTCACGCCCTCATGCGCCGCCTTCAACGCCTCGAGCGCGGGGACGACGAATGCGAGCGAAACACTCGGCAGCGACGCGACCACCAGCCGCCCTTCGAGCTTGCCGCGCGACAGGCCGAACTGCTGACGCAGCGTTTGTGCCTCGCGAACCACGTTCTGCACGTACGGCCACAGGCGTTCGCCGGCGGCAGTCAGGACGACCGGCTGGCGGTCGCGCAACAGCAGCTTGACCTCGGTGATGTCCTCCAGTTCGGTCAACGCATGACTGATCGCGGATTGACTGCGACTGAGCCGCTCGGCCGCGGCCGTCAGCGAGCCGAGTTCGACCACGGCCGCCAGGGCCTGCAACTGCGCAAGCGTCATCTCGCCTCCTTGTTTCGGTCCATGTATTTTTCACATGATAGGGCCGTGCATCATGAATTGTATTGAATCGCCTCAACGACCTTCGACGAGCGCGCGCCCTCGACCACGTTCGATGCCCCGCGCCGCGCTCGGGTAAGATTCAGCCTCGAAACGTGTCGAATGCCGACGGCGGACGATGCAACGGGGCGACCGGTTCGACCCGAAACCATACAACGGCGTGCGCGATCGCACGCACCGGCAACCGGTGCCGTCGACCGTCCCGCCGCCGCTCATGTCCCGACCTGCTCCCGATGACTCATCTCGATCTGACTGAAGGTGTATTGGTGTCCAGCCTGCACGGGCTCGCGCTGCTCGACCTGATCGGCATCGCCGTCGCACTGCTGCTCGGCGGGATGGTCAAGGGAATCACGGGCATCGGCGTTCCGCTGGTGGCGATGCCGATCCTGAGCCAGTTCCTGCCGATCCGGCACGCGGTGCTGCTGCTGTCGATGCCGATCATCCTCGGCAACATTCCGCAGGCGCTGGAAGGCGGCGAGGTGCTGGCGACCGCGCGCAAGATCGCCGCACCGATCGCGGGCACCGTGCTCGGCAACGTCGTCGGCGTCGCGATTCTCCTGTCGCTGAACGCGGGCCACGCACAGGCCGCGTCGGGCGCGCTGCTGATCGTCGCCGCGGCGCTGATGCTGAGCGCGCCGAAGCTGAACCTGCCAGAGGCATGGCAAAAGCCGGTCGGGTTCGCGCTCGGGTTCGGCGCGGCGCTGATGGAAAGCATCGCGTCGGTGCCGGGGCCGCTGCTCGCCACCTACCTGATTTCATCCGGCGCGACCGGCCGCGCGTTCACGAAGCAGATCGCGATCATCCTCGTGGTGTCGATCGTCACGCTGATCACGACGTTCAGCGGCGCCGCCCACGCGAGCGCCGCCGACCTCGCGATTTCCGCCGCGGCGAGCCTGCCCGCCATCGCCGGCATGTGGCTCGTTCGCCCGCTGCGGGACAAGATGTCGCCGCGCGTATTCCGGATGGTCGTCCTGCTGTTCGTGCTCGTGGCCGCGTCCCAGATGATCTGGAAGTCGGGCGTCTTCCGGCACGCGGCCTCGCCCGTCGCACAGGTCGCCAGCCCGCACGCGAACGCGAAATGACGTCGGCCGCCCGCCGGTCCAGTCACGGTCCGTTCCCCCGTCAGCCCCGATCCCGAAGACGCGTTAGACTGTCCTGATGGAACAATGCCGTTATTGCCAGAGAATCCGCGATGAATGGGATTGCCACGGGGACGAATGCCGCCGGGCAATCGCGAAGGCCCTGCGCCGGCAGCGCGCGGGTCTGCCGATGGTGCCCGACCGCATCCGCAACGAGCTGCCGTCCGGCGCGCCGACCCAGCAGGTGATCGCCGTCCTGTCCCGCCAGCGCCTGCGGGCCCGCCGCGGCAACGAGGAACGCCGCGAGCGCAAGGAAATCGACGACGCCGACGGCGTCTGATCCCGCACCATCCCCGATCCCGCCCCGCCGGCCGGCACCGCGCCGCCGGACGCTCGCCCGCGCACCGTCGGTTTGCCATTCCCGCAACGCCGGACGGGGACGGATCGAATTTCCGCGGCGATTATTACCTCGGCCGCAACGATCTTTCGTCGGAATCCACGTTTACCCTGAATCGGCTGACGCCTACGATGTAATCAATCGCTTACGACATGGTGTCGCCGGCGAACTCAATAGAACATCGGAGGTCATCATGAAATCGCTCGTTTCCGCAGTCGTTGCCGCTGTTGCCCTGTCCGCTTCGTTCGGCGCATTCGCCCAAAGCACCGTGACCCGCGCACAAGTGCGCAACGAACTCGTCCAGCTCGAAAACGCCGGCTACAAGCCGAGCCAGTCGAGCCCGTACTACCCGGCCGACATCCAGGCCGCGCAAGCGCGCGTGCACGCCGCCGACGCCAGCGGCTACGGCGCGCAACCGGCCCCGGTCGTCCAGGGCGGCGCACCGGCAGTCAAGGTGCAGAACGCGCGCGACTCGGTCTACTTCGGCCACTAAGCCCGCCGCTGCGCGCATCGCGCAGTCCGCCCGGTTCCGACGAGCCCGTCCCGTGACGGGCTCGTCGCGTTTCCACGGCACACTGAGCCGGCCCGCCGTCAGCGGCTGCCACCTGCCGCCACGCGAGCACCCGCATCCGCGCCGATGCCGCCGCCCAGCAATTCCTGGTAACGCACGTACGCGCATTGCGCGGACGCCTTCGCCGCATACATCGCCGCGTCGGCCTTGACCAGCAGTTCCTCGGCCGACGCGCCGTCGGCCGGATATTCGCTGACGCCGATGCTCGCGCCCACGGCCAGGTGACGTTCGCCGAACTCCAGCTCCTCGGCCATCACGATCTGGATACGCGACGCGATATCGCCGATCACCTCGGGCGATCGCACGTCCGAAATCAGCACGATGAATTCGTCGCCGCCGAGCCGCGCTGCCATGTCGCCGCTACGCAGCACGAGGCTCAGCCGTTTCGCGACCGCGACGAGCGTGCGATCGCCGGCCGCGTGCCCGTGCTGGTCGTTGATCTGCTTGAAGCGGTCGAGATCGACGAACATCACCGCCAGCCCCTCGCGCACCGCGGCCGCATGCCGGATCGCGGCCTCGAGATGCTCCATGAACAACAGGCGGTTCGGCAGCCCGGTCAACGGATCGTGACCAGCGAGGTGCGTGAGCTCCAGTTGCTTCGCGCGCAGCATCGCGACCTGCGTGCGGATCTCGACGCGCATGCTGTCGAAACAGCGCGCCAGCACGCCGATTTCGTCGGCCCGCGCAACGGGCAATCGCTCGGCGGCCGGATCGTCGAACACGTGGGTCGCCGCGCGCGCGAGCATCTGCAACGGACGCGTGATCGCACGCGCGAACAGGATCGCGAGAATCACCGCCGCCAGGCTCATCAGGAACACCATCCGGATGATCCGTTCGCCGAGCATCCCGGCCGGCGCCAGCACGTCCGTGAGCGGACGCGCCATGCCGAGCACGACAAAGCGGTTGCCCTCGTTGTTGCCGAACGGCGTGCGCACGAACGCGAGCATCTCGCCCGGTACGTCGTCGGGCTGCGCGAGACCGTTGAGCGTCACGTTCGTGCGCGTCCCGACGAACAGCAGCCGCGTGCCGGGAAAGCGGTCCTGCATCAGCACGCGCCGGCCGCGATCGAAGCCGAAGGTCTGCGACGGATCGGGATGCACGAGGAAGTCGCCCCACTCGTTCGCGAGGAACACCGCGTAGTCCTGCGGCAGGTCGCGCTCGAGCCGATCGAACATGCGCGACAGCTCGACGTCGACGACCAGCGCGCCGACCACCACGTCGGCCTGGTCGACGACCGGCGTGCCCACGCGCAGAATCGGCAGCCCTTCGGCCGCATGCGCGCCGGTCTCGTGATTGATCACGATCGGCGACAGGTAGATATGACCGGGTGCCGTCGCGAGCGTATCGAATACATAGGAAAACTGTCCTTTCTCCTGGAATGCACTCTCCGGCAGCACGACGATGCCGCGCGCGTCGCGATCGACGCGAATCCGCTCGAGCCCGAAATCGCCGCGCGCGATCAGCCGGATCTGCAGATACTCGGGGTGGTTCTTCATGAAGCTGACATACACCTGCTCGAGCCGCGAGCGCGGCGCAGGATCGGTGCCCTCGCCGCTCGCGACGCTCGGCGCCGACGGCAATTGCGCGAGCACGAGCGCATCGTCGGCCACGTCGGACAGCGCGGTCGTGAAGCGCTGTCCGAGCAATTGCGTCGACATCAGCAGGTTGTGCTGTGCTTCCTGCACGAGCATCGTCCGGTTCGCGCGGTAGGTGGAGTAGCCGGTCGTGCCGGACGCGATCACGCCGATGCACGCGAACAGCACCGACAGCTTCGACGTGAGCCCGAGCCTGATCATTTGTCGAACCGCTCCGGCCGGTCGCCCGACACGATGCGGCTCCACAGCGACTCGCGCCGCGCGATGTCCTCGACCGGCTGGATCCATACGAGGTGCTGGTTGCCGGACTCGAGACCGGGTGGCGGCTCGAGGGTATTCGCGAGCCCCTGGCGTTCGGTCAGCAACGCGCCAATCGCCGGTTCGAGCATGTAGTTGATCCATGCGAACGCGAGCTCGCGATGCTCCGCGCCGCGCGTGACGCCCCAGCAGTCGAGCCACGCGAGTGCACCTTCGTCCGGAATCACGTAGCCGACGTCCGCACCGGCGCGACGCAGTTGTTCGACCTGCTGCGTGCCGTAGTTGCCGAACATCAGCGCCGCGTGATGCTGGACGAACAGCGCGGTCGCCTCTTCCGGAAGCGTGTAATACGTGAGCAGGTTGCGTCGCAGGTCGACCAGCTTGTGCGCCACGGCAAGCGTTTGCGCGGGCGACAGGTGAAAGGGGTCGGGATAGCGAAGTGCGAGTGCGGTGAACGAAAAATTATGCTGCGCGCTGTTGAAGTCGAGCACCTTGCCGCGGTAACGCGGATTCCACAGTTCCAGCATCGAGCGCGGCGCGGCGGGCACCTGCCTGCGATCGTAAATCAGTCCCATCGACGAATACGTGAACGGAATCGCATAGGTCGAGCCGTTGTGCACGAGTCCGCCGATCGTCGCGAGCTGCTGGAAATTCGGTCGTTGCCGCCGACGGTTGGGGACCTGTGACAGGTCGATCGGTATGAGCAGGCCGTCGCGCGCGTAGCGCTGGATCTCTGCCGTGTTGGCCGCGAGCACGTCGTACGGCGGCGGCGACGCGCTGTGCATTCGCGTCCACAACGCTTCGTCGGAATCGACGAACGTCACTTCGACGCGTACGTGGAATTGCGTCTCAAACGCATTGACGACATCGTTGTCCGCGTAGCCGGGCCATGCAAGGACGCGCAGGACGTTGTCGTTGACGGTCTCGGGAGAAGCCGCGCACGCAGGCAGGCCCTGCAAGCCCAGCGTCAGGACGACAAACCATCGGCATACGGCCCGGCGCGCACGCCGACACGCGCCGATTCCCCTGATCAATCGGTCCTCGCCCGCATTCCCCGTATGCATTCGACTATCCTTTTTTTGAGTCGATGCTTGAGCTTGCAACAAGACCATAAAAAATATCGCCGCGCAATTGGAACAAGCCGCACGCGCATCGTGTGCGGCCATCCGGAGCGCGTCATGCATGCTCGCGTTCGATCGCATGTCTTCGCACGCGTGCGAACCGCCCGCGCGCGCGAAGAATCCTCAGGTGAAAGGCATGACTCGACGCGTGCCGCTTCCGGTTGCAGCCACGCGGCACACGAGTGAACGCCGCAATCGCGCGCGACGGATGCGCACGCATCGGCATCGCCACGACTGCGCGACCGCCCCCGCCCGTCGCACTTTTCTTTTCGGGCCGCTCGTCGGACAATGTCCCGCCCCGCCGCGCGCGGCGCCGCACCGGCCCGCGCGCCGCGTAAGCATGCTCCACCCGCGCACATGAAACGCTACGAAACCCTCGCCCATACGATCGCCGACGAAATCCGCAACGGCAACCTCGCGGTCGGCACGCGCCTGCCGTCGCTGCGCCAGATCATCGCGCAGCATGGCGTGAGCCAGTCGACGGTGTTTCGCGCGTACTACCTGCTCGAACAGTGGGGGCTGATCCGCGCACGCGAACGCTCCGGCTATTACGTCGCGCCGGGCGCGAGCCCGGCGGCGCACCCGCCCGCGAAACGCCGCGCGAGCCGCGCCGGCGCCACGCGCAAGGTCGACATCAGCGATCTCGTGTTCTCGGTGCTCGACGCCGCGACGCAACCCGGCATCGTGCCGCTCGGCTCCGCGTTCCCCGCGCCGCAGCTGTTTCCGCTGCCGCGCCTCGCGAAATCGCTCGCGCAGGCGACGCGGCTCGTCAGCCCGTGGAGCACGGTCGTCGACCTGCCGCCGGGCAACGAGGCGCTGCGCCAGCAGATCGCGCGGCGGTATCTGGCAACCGGCGTCGCGCAACCCGTCGACGAGATCGTCGTCACGAACGGCGCGCTGGAAGCGCTGAACCTGTGCCTGATGGCCGTCACGCGGCCCGGCGACGTCGTCGCGGTCGAATCGCCCGGCTTCTATGCGGCGCTGCAGGCGATCGAGCGGCTCGACCTGCGCGCGGTCGAGATTCCCGTCGATCCGCGCACGGGCCTCGATCTCGATGCGCTCGCGAACGCGCTCGACCGGCACGACATCCGCGCGTGCTGGTTCATGACCAATTTCCAGAATCCGACCGGTGTCACGCTGTCGCTCGACAAGAAGCGCGCGCTCGTGGAGATGCTTGCCGCGCGCGAGGTGCCGCTGATCGAGGACGACGTGTACGGCGAGCTGCATTTCGGCCCCGACTATCCGCTGCCCGCGCGCGCCTTTGACCGGCACGGTCTCGTGATGCACTGCAGTTCGTTCTCGAAGACGCTCGCGCCGGGCTACCGGATCGGCTGGGCCGCCGCCGGCCGGTTCGCGGAAAAAGTGCAGCGGCTCAAGCTGATGACCACGCTGTCGGCGAGCATCCCCGCGCAAGCCGGCATCGCGAACTATCTGGAGCACGGCGGCTACGATCGTCATCTGCGCAAGCTGCGCGGCGCGCTGCAGACGCAGCTCGCCCGCATGGACGACGCGCTGCGGCGCTGGCTGCCGGACGGCGTCGAATGGGTGGGGCCGGACGGCGGATATTTCCTGTGGCTGTCGTTTCCCGATGCGATCGACGCGATGGAACTGCATCGCCAGGCGATTGCGCGCGGCATCAGCTTCGCGCCGGGGCCGCTGTTCTCGGCCGCGCACGGCTTCGAGCGCTGCGTGCGCGTGAACTTCGGCCATCCGTGGAGCCGCGACATCGAACGCGCGATCCGCGTGCTTGGCGAACTGGTCGCCGAGCCTGCGGTACGCAAGGCCGGTTGAGCCCGCACGCAGGCCGCCGGCGCCGCCGCGCAGCCGACGCACGCACGGGTTACAGTGCATCTCCCTTCGCCCCCTCGACCCATCTCATGAGCGCATTGCCGTACCTCGATCACGCCGCGCTGCTGACGCTCGCCGCCGAAGCCGCCGGCGTCACGCAGCCGTGCACCTGCACGAAGACCCCGCTTGCCGGCTGGACGAGCCTGCCGCTCTCGCTGCAGGACACGCAACTCGTCGAAGTGGCGACGCTCGCGCCGCCCGACGACCCCGAACCGACCTACGACGAATTCCATCCGGACGGCACGCGCTACTGGTCCGACCGCGCGCCGATCGCGCCGCGCCACTTTCCGTACAACCGCTGCAACGTCAGCCGCTGCGTGTCGTGCGGCCGGCTGTTCCTGCGCTACCAGGAAGGCGGCGGTTACTTCATCGACCAGCGCATCCGCGCGCTCGATCCGGCCTTGATCGTCGACGCGCAAGCGCAAGCCTGAACCCGACGCGGGCATGCGCAACGCATGCCCGACGGCCGCCGGCGCATCGCCGATCTGCTGCGCCCTTTTCGTCCCGATCTGCTGCTTGTCCCGCCGCCCCGCGTTCCCTACGCTGTCTCCGGTTGCCCGACACCCGTCGCAACGTCCCCTTCCGAGCGGCGCGCGCCCTGCACAGCCGCGCCGCCCAGTTCCGCGACCAGCTCGAACGCTGGCAGCACGGCACGCTGAGCGAGGACGCGTTCCGGCCGTTGCGCCTGCAGAACGGCTGGTACGTGCAGCGCCACGCGCCGATGCTGCGCGTGGCCGTGCCGTACGGCGAACTGTCGAGCGCGCAGCTTCGCGTGCTCGCCCGGATCGCACGCGACTACGACGTGCCCGACGACGCCACCTATCGCGCCGCCCGCGACGCGCAGGCGCTGCTCGGCACGCTGCGCCTGCCGATCCGCAACGCGCACTTCACGACCCGCACCAACGTCCAGTTCAACTGGATTCCGCTCGCGAAGGCGGCCGACGTGATGGACCTGCTCGCGACCGTCGACATGCACGGGATCCAGACGAGCGGTAATTGCATCCGCAACATTTCGTGCGACGAGCGCGCGGGCGTCGCGCCGGACGAGATCGCCGATCCGCGTCCGTTCGCCGAAGTGATGCGCCAGTGGACGACGCTGCATCCGGAATTCGCGTTCCTGCCGCGCAAGTTCAAGATCGCGATCACCGGCGCGGCCGAGGACCGTGCGGCAACCGACTGGCACGACGTCGGGCTGAAGCTCGTGCGCAACGACGCGGGCGAGCTCGGCTTTCGCGTGAGCGCCGGCGGCGGCATGGGCCGCACGCCGCTGATCGCGACGCTGCTGCGCGCGTTCCTGCCTTGGCAGCACGTGATGAACTACATCGAGGCGATCGTCCGCGTCTACAACCGCTACGGACGGCGCGACAACAAGTACAAGGCACGCATCAAGATCCTCGTGAAGAGCGAGGGCCAGCGCTACATCGACGACGTCGAGGAAGAGTTCCGCCAGATCGTCGAGCATGACGGCGGCCCGCACACGATCCCGCAAGCCGAATTCGACCGCATCGCGGCATCGTTCGTGCCGCCGCGCATCGCGCCGCGTGCGCTCGACGTGCAGGATGCCGAAGCGCGCATGGCCGCGCACGCCGGTCGCCATCCGGCCTTCGCGCGGTGGCTGGCGCGCAACGTCGCCGCGCACCGCGACCCGGCGCTGAGGATCGTCACGCTGTCGTTCAAGCGCCGCCTGCAGGCGCCCGGCGATGCGTCGCCCGAGCAGCTCGACGCGCTCGCCGAACTCGCCGACCGCTTCTCGGCCGGCGAGGCGCGCGTCACGCATGCGCAGAACGTGGTGCTGCCGTGGGTGCACGTCGACGACCTGTTCCTGCTGTGGGAACACGCACGCGCGATCGGTCTCGCCAGCGCGAACGTCGGACTCCTGACCGACATGATCGCGTGCCCGGGCGGCGATTTCTGCGCGCTCGCGAACGCGCGCTCGATTCCGATCGCCGACGCAATCGCCGAACGGTTCCAGGATCTCGACATGCTGCACGACGTCGGCGACATCGACCTGCACATCAGCGGCTGCATCAACTCGTGCGGCCACCATCACAGCGGGCACATCGGCATCCTCGGCGTCGACAAGGACGGCGCCGAGTGGTACCAGGTAACGCTCGGCGGCTCGGACGGTTCGAGCGCGAGCGGCCCCGCGCGGCCGGGCAAGGTGATCGGCCCATCATTCTCGGCGGACGAGATCGTCGATGTCGTGGACGCGCTCGTCAACGTCTATCTCGACGCGCGGCTCGACGCCGACGGCCGCGGCGAACGATTCATCGACACGGTGCGCCGCATCGGCGTCGAGCCCTTCAAGGCCGCGGCGAACGACGCACGTCACCAGGCGGAGCACGCATGAACGCGACCGACCCAAACACCCACGCACGCATCCGGCTGCTGACACCGGCCGAACACGCCGACGACACGCACTCGCCCAACACGGCGACGCTCACGACCCTGACGATCGGCAACGACGAGGAACTGGCGCCGCTCGCGGAGCGGATCGCGCAGGCCGCGCGCATCGACCTGCACTTCCCGTCCTTCACCGACGGTCGCGCATACAGCCAGGCGTATTTACTGCGCAAGCGCTTCAGCTTCGCCGGCGACCTGCGCGCGACGGGCGACGTGCTGATCGACCAGTTGCTGCTGATGGAACGCACCGGGTTTTCGAGCGCGGTGCTCGGCGCCGATGCCGATCTCGCGGCCGCGCGCCGGCAGCTCGACCGGTTTCCCGGCTTCTATCAGCGCGACGCGAGAACGGTAGCGTCGCGGCAGGACGCCGCGACGCAGACGACGCAATGAAAACGGGCGGCCCGCAGGCCGCCCGTCCGATGAACGACAACCGCGCCCGCCGCGAAGCGGGCGCCGGCGTTCAGCGCGCCGCCACCGGCTTGCCGAACGCGCCGAGGATCTTCTTCTCGAGCGCGATGTAGTCGTGGCCGAAGTGGTGGTCGCCGCCCGTCTTGATCACGTCGGCGCCGCTATTCGCGAGCGCCGGACACATCGTGTCCTTCTCTTCCGCGCCGTAGAAGCACTGCACGAGCTGCGGCGGCACCTTCGCGATTTCCGGCGCGACCTTCATCGCCTTGTCGCTCGCCGGCATGCCGAGCCAGCCCGTCACGCGGATCTGGAAGTCCGCCGCCGGCGCGAAGCCGAGCAGCGACATCACCGCGACCTTGTCGCGCAGGTCGGCCGGCAGGCGGTTGTATGCGAACGGCATCACGTCCGCGCCGAACGAGTAGCCGACCAGCGCCACGCGGTTCGCATGCCAGCGCGCCATGTACGTGCGCATCACGCGCGCCAGGTCGCGGCTCACCTGCGCGGGCGGCTTCTCGCTCCAGAAATAGCGCAGGCTGTCGATGCCGACGACCGACACGCCGTCGCGCTGCAGCGCCTCGGCGATCGTCTTGTCGAGATCGCGCCAGCCGCCGTCGCCCGAGATCACGATCGCGAGGCGGTCGCTACCGCCCTTGGCCGGCAGCTCGACGAGCGGCAGGTCCGACACGTCGAGCTCGTCGCTGCTGCTGGTGTCGTGCAGGTGCGACGTGACGAGCGACACGAGCTTCGCGGTGTCGCCGGCCGCAGCCGTTTCGACGAAGCCCGGCATCGCGCGGCGCACGATCGTCGGATCGGGCGGGCACGGCTTGAAGCGCGCATCGAGCTTCGCCGCCGGCGCGACCGACACGACGCCGGCGATGGTGTTTTCCGGCGCCATCGACAGGATCTGCTTCGCGATCGCGCCGCCCTGGCCTACGCCCGCGACGATCGGCGTGTAATAGCGCGCCGATTGCGCGAGGCGTTCGAGCTGATGGCTGACCGCCTCGGCGTCGCCGTCGAGGTGGTGACAGGTTTCCTGCTTGGCGGCGAGGTTCGCCGCATAGCGCTCCGAATCCACGCCGACCGTCATCGCGCCCGCTTTCGCGAGCGCATCGGCTGCCTGCTGGTCGGCTTCGCCCCAGCCCCGCTCACGCGAGAACAGCACGACGAAGCCGCGCAGCGGGCCGCCCGGCTTCGTCACGGTCACGGGGCCGTAGCGGCCGCCCGACACGGTTTCCGGTTTCGCCGCCGCCGGCTGCGCCGCGAGCGCGGCGCCGGCCAACATCATTCCCGCACAGGCGAGCGCCGCCTGCGCGATACCCTTCTTCAACATCATGAACGCCGACCTCCAGCCAGCAGGGACAGATCCGCGAGCGTGACGAACACGCCGACCGAGCCCGAGGCCGCGAGATAGCGCGGCTCCCAGTGCGGTTCGAACTTGCTCTTGAATGCACGCAAGCCACGGAAGTTGTAGAAGCGGCCGCCGAAGCGCCAGACCATCAGCCCGAACCGGTGCCACGGCGACGGCATCTTCGCCGCCCCCATCCCCGAGAACGGCGCGATGCCCAGGCTCAGCTTGCGGAATCCCGCTTCCTTCAGATGCAGCGCGAGCTGCGTAAACAGATACTCCATCGCATACGGCGACGCGTCCGGCAGATGACGCATCACGCCGACCGTCGCCTCGGTGTTGAGGTCGGTCGTCATGAACGTGACGAAGGCGATCGGCTTGTCGGCCTGGCGCACGAGCATCACCGACTGCGTCGCGAGATAGCCGTCGTGGAATGCGGCCACCGAGAAACTCTTCTCGCGCGCGTCGCGGCTGTCGAGCCAGCCGTCGGAGATGTCGCGCAGCGACGGCAGCGCGGCCGGCACGTCGCACGGCGCGATCACCTCGACCGTCAGCGCGTCCTTGTCGCCGCGGCGCAGCGCATAGCGCAGGTGCGACCGGTTCGAACCCTTCAGGTCGAACCGGTCGAGCGCGATGTGGGCTTCCTCGCCGAGCTTCATCAGCGTGAGCCCGGCGTCGAGATACAGCGGCAGCGCGTTCGCGCGCACCTGGTAGAACGCCGCGCGGCCGCTGTGCGCGTGCGCCAGCGCGATGAACTTGCTGATCAGCGCCGGCCATTCCTCGCGCGGCCCGACCGGGTCGTGCAGCGCGGCCCACGTGCGGCCGTTTTTCGCGTACATCAGGAACGCGCGGCGCGATTCGGAAAACAGGAACGACTTGTCGCCCATCAGCGCGAGGCCCGCATCGCTGCATTCCTGCGCGCGGATGATCTGCTCCGCGTCGACCAGGTCCTGCTCGGCGGGCTTCACGAAACGTCCGGGCGCCGGACGCAGCAACTGCCACAACGCGAACATCGCGACGAACACGCCGGCCGCGAGCGTCGCGCGCAGCGCGCGCGGCGCGCGTGCGTCGAACGAGAAATGCGACCACAGATCGCGCGTGTAAGGCACGTCGCGGAACGCGAAGCACAGCACCCACACCGCGAGGATCAGCACCATCGTCACCGACACGAACCAGCTCACCGTGAAGCGCTCGGCGAGCAGCGACGAATGCCGGTTGAAGCGGCGGCGGCTGACGAGCAGCAGCACCAGCAGCGTGCCGAGCACGCCGGCCTCGACGAACGCGAGGCCCTTCGCCAGCGACAGCGCGAGGCTCGCGAGCGTCAGCGCGAAGGTCATCCACCATGCGCCGTCGAGCCGGCGCAGCAGCCCGCGCGCGACGAACAGCAACGCGACGCCCAGCACGCTGCAGATCACCTGCGAGCCTTCGAGCACCCACAGCGGGACGATGTTGCGCAGGATCGCGATCCGGTACCAGAACGCAGGCGTCGCGCTCGAAATCACCAGCATGCTGCCGACCGCGAAGGTCACCAGGCTCAGGAACAGCGGCGCCAGCTGCGACACGCGCGCGGCCTGCCGCGACACGAGCCGGCGGCGCAGCGCGCGACCCTCGAAACCGGCCAGCAAGCCGGCCGACAACACGAGCGGCACGCCGAAGTAGATCGCGCGATAGGCGATCAGCGCGGCGACCATCGCATGCGCGGGCACTTCGCGGCCCAGCGTGAAGACCATCGCCGCTTCGAACACGCCGATCCCGCCCGGCGTATGGCCGATCATCCCGAGCAGCAGCGCGGCCGCGTACACCGTGATGAAGGTCGGGAGACCGACCGGCGCGGCCGGCAGCAGCACCCACAGCGTCAGGCCGGCGGCCACGACGTCGAGCACCGCATAAACGACCTGCGCGACGAGGTCGCGCCGCGCCGGCACGTCGAACGAAAGCCACTTGAAGCGCGTGACGACCGGGCGCGCGGTGTTGCCGCACATCATCGTCATCACGGCCAGCACGACGAGCAGCGCGGCGCCGCTCCACGTGAGGACGCCGGGCGCGACATGCAGCATCGCGGCGAGCGTCTGCGGCACGCAGACCATGCCGACCGCCGTCATCAGCACCAGCGCGAGCGCGAGCGTGCCGCTCGTGAATACCGTCATGCGGCCGATCTGCGCGGGCGTGACGCCCGACACGCCGTACACGCGCGCGCGCACGGCGCCGCCCGTCAGCGCGCCGAAGCCGGTCGCGTTGCCGAGCGCGGACCCGGCGATCGCGCCGATCCACAACGCAACGCGCGGCACCTTCGCGGCGACATAGCGCAGGCCGACCGCGTCGCGGGCGACGAGCGCGAGATAGCTGAGGGCCGTCGCGGCCAGCGACGCGCCCCATTCTTGGGCGGACATGTGACGCAACTCGCGGATCACCGACCGATAGTCGACGGATTCCGACAGGTGCTGGAAAACCACGATCAGCAGCAGCCCGATGCCGAGCGCGAGCAACGGCGACAGCACGCGTTCGTTGCGGATCAGCGCCCGGACACGGGCGATCACCGCCGCGGCGCGGCCGGGCGAACCAGGGTGGCGGGAAGACATAGGTTGTTCAGTGGTGGTGCATAGCGAGTCGCGGCGCGGGTTGGCCCGGCGGCGACATATCTGGTTGTTCTGCGTGGGCGGTCGGCCGAAGACGGAGGCAGGCGGCGCCTGGATCAGAACTTACGAGTATACGGAATTTATATTACAGAATCTTTCAAGTTCGGATTGTGCGGTTTTGTGGCACGCGAGGCGCATCAATACCGCATCAAAATCGTGGGCTCGACACACGCAAGGTGCGCATGATACCGGGAACCGACGGGGTTTTCTCATCAGATGAATGACTTGTGATGCATTTGGGAGAAATTCTCCGGCCCGGCCGGGCGAGCGAGGGCAAAACCGCGACCGGGCGCGGGTTTCAGCGAAGAGGGACGGATCGTCGCGCCACGCCCTTCGTCACTTCGCCCGCTCGTGCGCCGCGAGCCCGATCGCATTGTAGTCGTAGGTCGGATAGAACTCCGTCCGGTACGCGCCCCAGGCCGTGTCCTCGAGCACGCGATTGACCTCCCGCACCCGCGACGCCGGCAACCGCAGCACGACGATCTGCCCGATCCCCATCGTCACCGTCCAGCTCACCACCTCGACGCCCGGCGGCGGAAACGCCTTGTAGAACCCCTGTTTCGCGAGCTGCGCGTTCAGCTCGGCGAGCGGGCGCGACTGGTCGTGCTTCAGGAAGACCGTCAAGAGCACCGCGTTGTCGGGCGTCGCGGTGGCCGTGCCGGCCGGTACCGTCGACGTCTGCCCGACGGCCGGCGCGCCGCAGAATGCGGCTGCGGCCAGCGATGCGACGATCGCAAGGGTTCGAAGCGGGTGATTCCGGCGTGCCGTCATGACGCGACTCCGTGGCTGCATGGATGACGCCGTCATCATGCGCCGTCCCGCGCGTCGCTGCAGCGTGCGCGCTAGTCGGTGCCGGCCCGTTCGCGCAGCACGTCGATGAACGCGCGCAGCTTGGCCGGCACGTGCTTGCGATTCACGTAATAGAGCCACATCGGCGGCAGCGTCCGGCACGCTCCCGGCAGCACCTCAACGAGCGTGCCGTCGCGCAGGTCCGCGTCGATGCGCTCGCGCATGAACGCGAACGCGATGCCGACGCCCTCGCGCGCGGCATCGATCACCGCATCCGCATCGTTCGTCACGAACACGCCTTCCGGATCGAGATCGACGTCGCGGCGGCCGTCGTGCAGCAGCCACTTGTGCAGGCGCCCGCTCTCCGAAAACCGGAAACGGATGCACGCATGCCGTTCCAGATCGGCGATCGACGCGGGCGTGCCGTGCCGCGCCAGATAGCCGGGCGATGCAACCAGCGCGCAGGTGAGCGCGGGCGCGATGCGCACGCCGATCATGCCTGGCTGGAGCCGGTCGGCAAGACGAATCCCCGCGTCGAAGCCGTCCTTCGCGATATCGACCAGTTCGTTCTCGTAGCGGATTTCGAGCCGGACCTTCGGATAGCGCGCGCGGAACGCGGCAAGAACCGGGGCAATCACGCGTGTGCGCGCCAACGGCAGCGCGGTGACGCGCAACAGCCCGCCGGGCTCGCTGCGCACCTCCTTCAGCGCGTCGCGCGCCTGCATGACCTGCCGGTATGCGGGCTCCGTCTGCTGCAGGTAGTGCTGGCCGGCCTCCGTCAGGCTCACGCCGCGCGTGCTGCGATTGAACAGTTTCACGTTCAGCTCGCCCTCGAGCTGCCCGACCGCGAGACTGACGGCGGCGGGCGTCAGGCCCAGCGCGGCGGCCGCGCGCGTGAAGTTGCCGGCCGTCGCGACACTCATGAACACGTGCAGCCCGGCCATCGGATCGCGTCTGCTCATCATTAAAAAAACTTGAAACTCCTTCGAGCGGAATGCGGATTCTCCCATATACCGGAACTGCCTACACTGGCCCGGCCGTCCCTCACAGGAGCATCGAATGGATCCGCACAGCCCCGCACTGCCGATCGCCGTCGTCCGGCAGACGATCGAATCCGCGCTCGCGCAGGCCGCGTCGCTGCAGGTCGCCGGCGTGTCGATCGCGATCGTCGACGCCGGCGCGAACCTGCTCGCGTTCGTGCGCACCGACGACTGCTTTCTCGGCGCGATCGACCTTGCCCAGCGCAAGGCGCTGACGGCGATCCGCTTCCGCGCATCGACCGCCGCGCTCGGCGCGATGTCCGGCGACGGCCCGCTGCGCGGGATCGAGCACAGCCACGGCGGGCTCGTCACGTTCGGCGGCGGCGAGCCGCTCGTCGACGGCAGCGGGCGCTGCGTCGGCGCGATCGGCGTATCGGGCGGCAGCGTCGAGCAGGACAACGCGATCGCCCGGCACTGCCGCGATCGCTTTCACGCAACCTTTCCCACCTCGAGGTAAGCACATGGCACAGAAACGCATCCTCATCACCGGCGCGGGCACCGGCTTCGGCCGCGAAGTCGCGCTGCGGCTCGCGCAACACGGTCACGCGGTCACGGCCGGCGTCCGCACGACCGCCGAGATCGACGCACTGACCGACGCCGCCGCGCAGCGCGGCACCGCGTTGCGCGCGGTGAAGCTCGACGTCACGTCGGCCTACGATCGCGCCCGCGCGGCCGAACTCGACATCGACGTGCTCGTGAACAACGCGGGCGTCGGCGAAGCCGGCGCGCTGGTCGACCTGCCGGTCGAGATCGTGCGCGAGCTGTTCGACGTCAACGTGTTCGGGCCGCTCGAACTCACGCAGCAGATCGCGCGCGGCATGCTCGCGCGCGGGCACGGCAAGATCGTGTTCGTGTCGTCGATCGCGGGGCTGATCACGGGGCCGTTCACGGGCGCCTACTGCGCGTCGAAGCACGCGGTCGAATCGGTCGCCGAGGCGATGCACGCGGAACTGGCGCCGCACGGCATTCGCGTCGCGGTCGTGAACCCGGGCCCGTACAGCACCGGCTTCAACGACCGGATGATGGAGACGCCGAGGCGCTGGCGCGATCCGGCCGTCCACACCGTGACGCCCGAGCGGCTGACCTTCCCGCTCGAGCAGCACGACCCGGAGGAAATGATCGCGAAGATGGTCGACGTGGTCGAAAGCGACGGCGGCGCGTTCCGCAACCTGCTGCCGCAGTCGTCGGAAGCATTCGTGCGCGCCGAGCAGGCGCGCGCGTGGAACCGGCAGCAGTAACGCGGGCCGGCCGCGGCACGCGGGGTCACGCCACCTCCGCCCTCGACGGCCATGCCGGCAGCCCGAACCGCCGGCGGTTTCGGCTTGCCGGCCGCCGTGTCGGGCCGGCAAGCCCGCCCGGCCGCGTCAACTCGCGCCGCCTGCGCTCAATACACGTCCCGCATGTAGCGCCGCGCCTTCGAAAGCCGCGCGACGTAGTCGTTCGCGGCTTCGTCCGACATCCCGCCATGCTCGGCGACGACCGCCTTCAGCGCGGTATCGACGTCCTTGGCCATGCGTGCGGCGTCGCCGCACACGTAGAAGTGCGCGCCCTCCTCCAGCCACTTGTACAGCTCGGCGCCCTGCTCGCGCATGCGGTCCTGCACGTAGATCTTGTCGGCCTGGTCGCGCGAGAACGCGAGATCGAGCCGCGTGAGGAAACCGCTGTCGCGCATCGCGCTCAGTTCGTCGCCGTAGTAGAAGTCGGTCTGCGCATGCTGCTCGCCGAAGAACAGCCAGTTGCGTCCGCACGCGCCGCGCGCCTGCCGCTCGTGCAGGAAGCCGCGGAACGGGGCGACGCCGGTGCCGGGCCCCACCATCACGACGGGCACGTCGCCGTTCACCGGCGGCCGGAAATGCGCGGACTTCTGCACGAATACCGGCACGCGGCCGTCGTCCGCGCGATCGGCGAGGAACGTCGACGCGACGCCTTTGCGCGCTCGCCGGCCGTTGTGATAACGCACGGCCGACACGGTCAGGTGAATCTCGCCCTGGTGCGCGCTCGGGCTCGACGCGATCGAATACAGGCGCGGCTGGAGTCGCTTCAGCATCCCGACCAGCTCCGTACCCGACAAATCGACCGGGAACTCGTGCAGCACGTCCGCGAGTTGTTGCCCCCACAACCATTGCTTCAGGTCGGCCTTGCGATCGTCGCCGAGCAGCGCCTTCAGCGCGCCGTTCGCGCTGCGCGACGCGATGAACGCGAGCGTGTCGGGATGCGGACGCGTGATGTCGAAGTGGCGCGCGAGCGCATCGCCGAGCCGCACGTCGCCGATGCCCGCGACCGACACGGGCGCATCGGCCTTCAGCGCGGTGACGGACAGCAGCTCGTCGACCAGCTCCGGGCAGTTGGTCGGCCACACGCCGAGCGCGTCGCCGGTTTCGTATTCGAGGTTCGCGCCTTCGGTCGACAGCGACACGTAGCGCGTGTCCTTCGCGGCGCCCGGCCGGTTGAGACGCAGGTTCGCGACGAGCTTCGACGGCGCGGGATGCGCCTTGGTCGGCAGCAGCCCCGACGCGCTCACCCCGGCGGACGGCACCGCGTGCAGCGCGGCATCCGCTTCCTTGATCCGGGCAACCACGCGTTCGAGCCACTGGTCCGCATCGCGCTGGAACTCGACGTCACAATCGACGCGCGCACACAGGCGCGCAGCGCCGAGTTCCGCGAGCCGCGCGTCGAGCCGGCGGCCGTGCCCGCAGAACTGGTCGTAATTGCGATCGCCGAACGCGAGCACCGCGAAGTGCACGCCGTCGAGACGCGCGGCGCTGCCGGCCTGCAGCGCATCCCAGAACTCGCTGCCGTTGTCGGGCGCGTCGCCGTCGCCGAACGTGCTCGTCATCAGCAGCACGTATTGCGCGCCGGCCAGCGACGCGACCGGATAGTCGGACATGCACGCGGTGCGGATCTCGAACCCGGCATTCATCAGCTGCGTCGCGTAGTCCTCGGTCAGCGACTCGATGTTGCCCGTCTGTGACGCCCACAGCAGCACGACCTTCGGCCGCGTGCGCACGATCCGCACACCGCCGGGCGCGGCGGCCTCCGACGGCAGCACAGGCGCGGCACCGTCCGATGCGTGGGCAGGCACCGAGCGGCTGAACAGCCCTGCGAGCATGCCCTCGAGCCAGAACCGCACCGGCGGCGCGAGCGGCGCGCCGGCCGGCAGCACCGGCACGCCGCCTTCGCGCCGCCCGGCGCTCGCTTTCAGCCCGCTGACGAGGCCGGCCACGTACAGGCGCTCCGTATCGGAGAGCGGCGGCGGCGCGAGATCGGCCACGCCGAGCGCCGCCGCGAATGTGTCGAGGTCTGCCATGTCGGATTCCTGTGAAGCCGTGATCTGCGCCGACGCGGGTGCGGGCCGCGCGTCGGCAGCGGAGGCATCGGGTCGCGCCGTGTCGTCGTCGGCGGACGCGAACGCGTCCGTGTCGACGCGCGTCAGCGCGACCGCGCAATATTTCAGTTCGGGCTGCTGAGATTCCGGGTCGATCGCGTCGTTCGTCACCGCATTGATGCACAGATCGTCACCGTACACGTCGTTCCAGTGCATCGGCGCGAAGCAGTTGCCGCGCCGCACGCGCTCGGTCACGACGGCCGGCAGCACCGCGCGGCCGCGCGCCGAGCGAATCTCGACGCTGTCCTTCGTCGCAATGCCGAGCGCGCTCGCATCGTCCGGATGCAGCTCGACGAACGGGCGCGGATTGAGCTTGTTCAACATCGCGACCTTGCCCGTCTTCGTCATCGTGTGCCACTGATGCTGCAGCCGGCCGGTGTTCAGCACGATCGGGAACGTGTCGTCGGGCAGTTCGGCCGGCGCGACGTGCGGTCGCGCGAGGAAGCGCGCCTTGCCCGACGCCGTCGGAAACGCAATACGCGGCGCGTCATGCCCGTCGGTCGCCGGGCGCGGCGTCTGGCTCACGCCGTCGTTCAGGTAGCGGATCGGGTGCCGCTCGCGCGCAGTGCCCGGCGCGACCGGCCATTGCACCGGGCCATCGCGCAGCGCCGCATGGCTCGCTCCGCGCAGGTCGTAACCGGTCGCCGGATTCGAAAACCGCACGATCTCGTCGAACACGTCGGCCGCCGACGCATAGTCGAACGCATCGCCGAAGCCCATCGCGCGCGCCACTTCCGCGACGATGCGCCAGTCCGGCAGCGCGTCGCCGGGCGGCGCGATCGCGGCGCGCATCAGCGTCATGTTGCGCTCGGAGTTGACCATCACGCCATCGCCCTCGGCCCACAGCGCGCCAGGCAGCAGGATGTCCGCGTAGCGGTTGGTCTCGGTGTCGAGGAACGCGTCCTGCGCGATCACGAGCTCCGCGGCTTGCAGCCCCGCGATCACGTTCTGCCGGTTCGGCACGGTCGCGACCGGATTCGTGCAGACGATCCAGCACGCCTTGATGTCGCCTGCAGCCATTTGCTCGAACAGGTCGACCGTGCCGCGGCCGGCGTCCTTGCGCAGCGTGCCGGCCGGCACGCGCCACAGGTTTTCGACGAAGCGCCGGTCGTCGTCGGACAGCACCGAGCGCTGGCCCGGCAGGCCGGGACCCATGTAGCCCATCTCGCGCCCGCCCATCGCGTTCGGCTGGCCGGTCAGCGAGAACGGCCCGCTGCCCGGGCGGCAGATCGCGCCGGTCGCGAGATGCAGATTGCAGATCGCGTTGGTGTTCCATACGCCGTGCGTGCTCTGGTTGAGCCCCATCGTCCAGCAGCTCATCCATTCCTGCGCGTCGCCGATCCACTGCGCGGCGGTGCGGATGTCGGCTTCCGCGAGACCGGTGATTGCCGCGACGCGCTCGGGCGTGTAGTCGGCGAGGAACGCGGGCATCGCGTCCCAGCCTTCGGTGTACGTATCGATGAACGCGGCATCGGTGCGGCCGTTCGCGTGCAGCAGATGCAACAACCCGTTGGTCAGCGCCAGATCGGTGCCGGGCCGGATCTGCAGGAACAGGTCGGCCTTGTCGGCGGTGCCGGTGCGGCGCGGATCGACGACGATCAGCTTCGCGCCGGCCTTCACGCGATCCATCATGCGCAGGAACAGGATCGGGTGGCAGTCGGCCATGTTCGCGCCGATCACGAAGAACAGGTTCGCGCGATCGAAATCCTGGTACGACCCGGGCGGGCCGTCCGCGCCGAGCGACTGCTTGTAGCCCGTGCTCGCGCTCGCCATGCACAGGCGCGAATTCGACTCGATGTTGTTGGTGCAGACGAAGCCCTTCGCGAGCTTGTTCACGAGGTATTGCGCCTCGATCGACATCTGCCCCGACACGTAGAACGACAACGCATCGGGCCCGTGCGCGTCGAGCACCGCGCGCAGCCGCCGCGCGGTCTCGACGATCGCATCGCGGGCCGGCAGCGGCACGAGGTCGTCCTCGCGCGCGCGCCGCACGAACGCGCGGTCGAGCCGCCCGGAACGGCGCAACGCGACGTGCGCCGACGAGCCCTTCGTGCACAGCCGCCCGAAGTTGGTCGGATGATCGGAGTCGCCGGACACCTTGACGACTTCGTCATCCTCGACGTGCAGCACCATTCCGCAGCCGACGCCGCAGTACGGGCACACGCTCTTGACGGGGGTGGCGGTCATGCGTGCTCCGTCGGCGCTCAGGCGGCGATCCACACGAAACCGTCCTCGACCCGCGACGGATACGCGTTCACCGATTTCTCGGGGGATTCAAGGCATTCGCCGGTCCGCAGGTCGAAATGCTGCTTGTACAGCGGCGACGCGACCACCACGCGCTCGCCGAGGCTGCCGATCAGCCCGCGCGACATCACCGCTGCCTGCGACACCGGATCGACGTTGTCGATCGCGAACACGCCGCCTTCCTCGGCATGCGCGACATGAAACACGGCGACCTGCTCGCCGTTGACGAGCGCACACACGCCGGTGTTCGGCACGATGTCGTCGAGCGGGCACACGCGGGTCCAGGACAGGGGAAGACGATCGTTCATGATGGACTCCTTGAAAAAGACGCTGCTGTCGGTCAGCGTCAGACGGTTGCGGGTTCGGCGACGACGGGAATCGCAACGGGCTTGCCGCCTGCGCGCTCGTCGGGCGTGGCGGGACGGATCTGGCCGCGCGTTTCGACGAACGCGATGGTCGCATCCGGCGCGTCGCTGTTCACGAAATGGCGGAATCGCTTGCGCGTTTCCGGATCGGTGACGGCCTTCTTCCACTCGCATTCGTAGGTGTCAACCACGTGCTGCATGTCGGCCTCAAGTTCGGCCGCGATCCCGAGCTTGTCGTGCACGACGACGTCGGTCAGGTAGTCGAGCCCGCCTTCGAGGTTGTCGCGCCACACGCTGGTGCGCTGCAGCCGGTCGGCGGTGCGCACGTAGAACATCAGGAAGCGGTCGATGTAGCGGATCAGCGTGGCGCGGTCGAGGTCGGACGCGAGCAGTTCCGCATGACGCGGCTTCATCCCGCCGTTGCCGCACACGTACAGGTTCCAGCCCTTCTCGGTCGCGATGATGCCGATGTCCTTGCCCTGCGCTTCCGCGCATTCGCGCGTGCATCCCGACACGCCGAACTTGATCTTGTGCGGCGCGCGCAAACCCTTGTAGCGGTTCTCGATGTCGATCGCGAGGCCGACCGAATCGTCGACGCCGTAGCGGCACCACGTCGAACCGACACACGACTTCACGGTGCGCACCGACTTGCCGTACGCATGCCCCGATTCGAAGCCTGCCGCGATCAGCTCTTCCCAGATCGCCGGCAGCTGCTCGACGCGCGCGCCGAACAGGTCGACGCGCTGGCCGCCCGTGATCTTCGTGTAGAGCCCGTATTTCTTCGCGACCTGGCCGACCGCGATCAGCCCTTCCGGCGTCACCTCGCCGCCCGGCATGCGCGGCACGACCGAGTACGTGCCGTCGCGCTGGATGTTGGCGAGGTAGTAGTCGTTCGAATCCTGCAGCCCCGCATGCTCCTTTTTCAGCACGAACTCGTTGAAGCACGACGCGAGGATGCCCGCCACCGCCGGCTTGCACACGTCGCAGCCGAGCCCGTGGCCGTGCTTCGCGAGCAATTCGTCGAACGTCGTGATGCGCTCGACGCGGATCAGATGGAACAATTCCTGGCGCGAATGCGGGAAGTGCTCGCACAGATGGTTGTTGACCGCGAGACCCTGCTTCTTCATCTCGGCCTTCATGATCTGCGTGACGAGCGGCACGCAGCCGCCGCATGACGTGCCCGCGCCCGTGCATGACTTCAGTGCGCCGAGGCTTGTCGCGCCATCCGCCACCGCCGCGCAGATCTGCGACTTCGACACGTTGTTGCACGAGCAGATCTGCGCGCCGTCCGGCAGCGCGTCGACGCCGATCGCCGGCTTCGCCGCGCCGTCCGACGACGGCAGGATCAGGAATTCCGGCGACTCGGGCAGCTCGATGCGATTCAGCATCATCTGCAGCAGCGTGCCGTATTCGGCCGCATCGCCGACCATCACCGCGCCGTGCAGGAACTTGCCGCAGTCCGACACCACCAGCTTCTTGTAGACCTGGCGGCGCTCGTCCGCGTACTGGTAGGTGCGGCTGCCGGCCGTCGCGCCGTGCGCGTCGCCGATGCTCGCGACGTCGACGCCCATCAGCTTCAGCTTGGTGCTCATGTCGGCACCGGCGAACGCGGCTTCGGACGCTTCTTCCCGGTCGCCGCCGAGCTGCTTCGCGACCACGCGCGCCATGTCGTAGCCCGGTGCGACGAGGCCGTACACCATCCCGTTCCAGGCCGCGCATTCGCCGATCGCGTAGATGTCGGCATCGCTCGTGCGGCACGCGTCGTCGATCGCGACGCCGCCGCGCGGGCCGATCTCCAGACCGCACGCACGCGCCAGTTCGTCGCGGGCGCGGATGCCGGCCGAGAACACGATCATGTCGGCGTCGAGATGCGAGCCGTCGGCGAACGCCATCCGGTGCGCGCCTTCGTCGCCGTCGACGATCTCGAGCGTGTTCTTGCCCGTATGCACGGTCACGCCGAGCGCCTCGATCTTCGCGCGCAGCATCCGGCCGCCGCCGTCGTCGACCTGCACCGCCATCAGCCGCGGCGCGAATTCGACGACGTGCGTGTCGAGCCCCATGTCGCGCAACGCCTTCGCGCATTCGAGGCCCAGCAGCCCGCCGCCGATCACCACGCCGCGCTTCGCGTGCGTGCCGCACGCCTGCATCGCTTCGAGATCCTCGATCGTTCGGTACACGAAGCAACCGGCGCGATCGCGGCCCGGCACCGGCGGCACGAACGGACGCGAGCCCGTCGCGAGCACCAGCTTGTCGTACGCGAGCGTTTCGCCGGACGCGAGCGTGACCGTGTGCGCGGCACGATCGATCGACGCGACCTGGGCGTTCAGGCGCAGGTCGAACTGCGGATGACGCTCGAAGAAGCCGGGTTCCACGAGCGACAGATCGTCCGCCGACTTGCCCGCGAAGAATTCCGACAGGTGCACGCGGTCGTACGCCGGGCGCGGTTCCTCGCCGAGCACCGTGACCTGCAGCGTGCCCGCCGCGCCGGCTTGCGCGGCGACACATTCGAGGAGCTTGTGGCCGACCATCCCGTGGCCGATGACGATGAGTTTCATGGTGACGTTTCCTTCGGTCGATCAGTTCGCAGCGCTGGCGGCGGCCAGTGCGCGATCGCGCAGCTCGGCCTCGCGTGCCTTGTGTTCTTCGCTGAATCGCACGGCCATCGCGCACAGTGCGGTCGCGGTGACGGCGAGCCCGAGCAGGCTCAGCGTGTGCTGAACGTCGCCGACGCCCTTCAGCAGGAACGCCGCGGCCACCGCGCCGACGTTGCCGCCCGCGCCGACGATCCCCGCGACGCCGCCGAGCGCCTTGCGGTCGATGAACGGCACGAGCGCATAGGTCGCGCCGCAGGCCATGTGCGTGAAGAGGCCGAAGGTCAGCATCGCGACGAGCGCCATGCCGATGCCTTGCGCATGCGAGAACCAGATCAGCCCGAGCCCTTCGCCGACGATCAGCGCGCACAGCAGCGCCGCGCGCACGTCGAGGCTGCGGCGTGCGGCGATCTTGTCCGACAGCCAGCCGCCGAGCGCGCGGGCGAACAGCGCGAGCAGCCCGAACATCCCGACCGCGAAGCCGGCGTCCTTCAGCGACAGCTTGAAGTGATCGACGTAGTACAGCGCGGCGATGTTGTGGATGAACACCTCGACGCCGAAGCACGCGCCGTACGTGACGAACAGCATCCACACGCGATAGTTGCCGCATGCGGCGAAGAAGCTCGCCCAGCCGCCCTTCTTGCCGCTGTCGACCGTCACGCCCTGCTTGCGCAGCGCGACGAAATCGCCTTGCGGGCAGTCCTGCGTGAAGCGCCAGTACGCCCAGGCCATCGCGAGCATCGCGACGCCCGGCACGACGAGCGCGATGCGCCACGACGCGTCATCGCCGAAGCCGAGCATCAGGCCTGCAGCGACGAGCAGCGGCATCATCGCCTGCGTCGCGCCCGCGCCCGCGTTGCCCCACCCGGCCGTCGTCGCGTTCGCGGTGCCGACCACGTTCGGCGCGAACATCACCGACGTGTGGTACTGCGTGATCACGAAGCCCGCGCCGATCGCGCCGATGCCGAGCCGGCAGATCAGGAACGTCAGGTAGTCGTGCGAGAACGACACCGCGAACACGGGAATCGCGCCGAGCACGAGCAGCCCGACATACACGCGGCGCGGGCCGAAGCGGTCGCACAGCGGACCGACCAGCAGCCGCACGGCGATCGTCGCGGCCACCGCGGCGATGTTGATGTTCGCGACCTGTGCCGCGGTGAGGTGAAATTCGCGCGCAATCAGCGGCATCAGCGGCGCACACGCGAACCACGCGAAGAAGCATACGAAGAACGCCATCCACGTCATGTGGAACGCGCGCATCGGCGCGGTGCGGAAGCTGAAGAGATCGATACGAGTAGCTTTGTCGGTCATGTCATCCGCCAAACGAAAAACGGCGTCCTGCACACCCGGTCTCGTCGAGACCCGATGTGTAGGACGCCGTTGCCCATGAAGCCCGTTTCCGGGCGCGTCGGTAATCGGTACTGCGGACGAATCGCCGTTGATCCGCCCGACCGAGCTTACGCAAACGCCATGCCATGTCGGCCCGAATCGCACCGGCGGCCCCGTCGCACAAGGCGCGCGGGTCGACGGACGCGTGGCTGCGGTGCGCGGCGCGCGATGCGTCGCGATGCAGCCAGGCACAGATGTGGTGCGCTGCAGCACTGTCGCCGTGCGACATCGCGGTGCGCGATGACGGGGCGCGATGCACGCCGATGCGGCATCGCGTGCGCCGCGTCCCCGCGGCCGCATGTGTGCCGGCCTCCGTCGCGCGGGGCGTCGCGCCGCGCATGTCGCCGCGCTCGCCGCCGCGCTCGCTCAGGTTGGCCCGGATATTGCTGAATTCTCTCCACACACCGGCAACGGCGCCGGTGGGCAGTCCCCGCAAGTCGGCCCGCCATCGCAGGCGGGCGCAGCAGATCAGGACAACGACGTCCCCCCGTGCGCGGCACGGCCGGATGCCATGGTCACGTCGACCGCCCGCCGCCGCCGCAAGCAACAACGCGTTATCGACAGCCGCTCGCTCGCACGCGCGCGGCAATGGAATACGACATGACGACTGGAAAAGTCACGCTGCTGGGCGCCGGCCCCGGCGATCCCGATCTCCTCACGCTGAAGGCCGTGAAAGCGCTGGCGGCCGCCGACGTGCTGCTACTCGACGATCTCGTCGCGCCCGGCATCGTCGAACTCGCGCCGCACGCGCGCGTGATCCGCGTCGGCAAGCGCGGCGGCTGCCGCTCCACGCCGCAGGCATTCATCGAGAAACTGATGCGCCGCCACGCGCTGCGCGGCGCGCACGTCGTGCGCGTCAAGGGCGGCGACGCGCTGCTGTTCGGCCGCGCCGGCGAGGAACTCGCGACGCTGCGCGCCGCCGGGATTCCGGTGGACATCGTCAACGGCATCTCGTCGGGCTTCGCGGCCGCCGCGAGCCTCGGCGTCTCGCTCACGCACCGCGAGCACTGCCAGGGCGTCACGTTCGTCACCGCACACCGCCAGGACCACGGCGAACCCGACTGGGCGACGCTCGCGGCGACCGGCACCACGCTCGCGATCTACATGGGCATGAGCCGCGTCGACAGCATCGCGGCGGGCCTGCTCGCCGCCTTGCCCGCGTCGACGCCGGCCGCCGCCGTGCAATGGGCCGGCACGTCGCACGAGCGCCGCTGGACCGGCACGCTCGGCGGCCTCGCGCGCGGCGTCGCGGCAGCCGGGCTCGGCAGCCCGGCCGTGATGCTCGTCGGCGCGGCGATCGGCGAAGCCGCCGTGCACGGCACCGATGCCGCCGGCGAGGCAATCCTGTCTCGAGCGGCGTAGCATGGGTCACGTCACGCGGCACCGTCCGCACACCCGTTCCGCTCACCGCGGCCGCGTTCGCGGCGGCTGCCGGGGATGCATACGCGAGGTTCCGAGCACATCGGCTTCCGTCCGCACCCCGCAATCGCCGTTCAACCGTTGCACCGACGCTCGTCCGTCCCCGTTCGCGTCATGAGTTCGTCCGTCCCGCCCGCACGCCTGCGCGTGCTGCTCGTCACCGACACCGACAAGCCGATCGGCGAACTCGGCGACGCGCTCGCGCGCCTCGGCTACGAGATGCTCAACGACGTCGCGACGCCCGCGCGCCTGCCCGCCGCCGTCGAGGAGCAGCGTCCCGACGTCGTCATCATCGATACCGATTCGCCGTCGCGCGACACGCTCGAGCAACTCGCCGTGATGCACGCGACCGCGCCGCGCCCCGTGCTGATGTTCAGCCACGATGCCGACCAGGCGCTGATTCACGCGGCGGTCGGCGCCGGCGTCAGCGCGTATCTCGTCGAAGGCTTGTCGGCCGAGCGCCTCGCGCCGATCCTCGAAGTCGCGCTCGCGCGCTTCTCGCACGACGATGCATTGCGCCGCCGGCTCGCCGACGTCGAGCGCGAGCTCGCCGAACGCAAGCTGATCGATCGCGCGAAGCGCCTGCTGATGGATCAGCGCAGGCTGTCCGAGCACGATGCGTATGCGTTGCTGCGCAAGCGTGCGATGGATCAGGGCCAGCGCATCGTCGACGTCGCGCGCCAACTGCTCGATGCGACCCACCCGTCATGAATGCCATGAAACCTTCGCCTCCCGCCGCGCCGGAACGCGCGCATCTTCGTCTCGGGTTCGTCGCGCTCAGCGACGCCGCCCCGCTGATCGTCGCGCAGCACCTGAATCTCGGCGCGCGCCACGGCCTGACGCTGGAGCTGTGCCGCCAGCCCTCCTGGGCCGCCGTGCGCGACAAGCTGCTGACCGGCGAACTCGACGCCGCCCACGCGCTGTACGGGCTCGTGTGCGGGCTGCAGGTCGGCATCGGCGGCCCGCAGGCCGACATGGCCGCATTGATGGTGCTGAACCGCAACGGCCAGGCGATCACGTTCGCCCGCGGCCTCGCCGACGCGTACCGCGCAAGCGGCGACGTCCGCGCGGCGCTCGCGACGCTCGGCCGCAAGCCGCTGCTCGCGCAGACCTTCCCGACCGGTACCCATGCGATGTGGCTGAACCACTGGCTCGCGTCGCACGGCGTCGATCCGCTGCGCGACGTGCGCAGCGTCGTGATCCCGCCGCCCGAGATGGTCGCGGCGCTCGCGAGCGGCGAGCTCGACGGCTTCTGCGCGGGCGAGCCGTGGCACGCCGTGGCCGAAGCCTGCGGCGCGGGCCGGACCGTCGCCGTCACCAGCGAGATCTGGCCCGATCATCCGGAGAAAGTGCTCGCGGCCCGGCGCGATTTCGTCGCGCTGTATCCGGCCACCGCGCGTGCGCTGATCCGCACGCTCGTCGATGCGTGCGCGTGGCTCGACAACCCCGCGCACCGGCGCGACGCGGCCGACTGGCTCGCGTCTCCCGACGCGCTCGGCGTGCCGGCCCGGCTGATCGCGCCGCGCCTGCTCGGCGACTACGGCGCGGGGCCGTTCGCGCAGCCGCCGCTGCCGATCCGCTTCCACGACGGCGGCGCCGTGAACCGGCCGGATCCGCAGGAAGGCCGCTGGTTCCTGCTGCAATACCGGCGCTGGGGCATGCTCGACGGCACGCACGACGACGCGGCGATCGCTGCGGCAATCGCGCAGACGGCGTTGTATGATGCTGCGGTCGCCGAGGGCGATGCGGCGGACAGGTGATCCCGACACGGGCTGCCGGAGCCACCGCGCAGCGCCATGCCGTGCCCTGCGGAACGCCTGACGCGATGCGCCGGTCCGCCGCGCCGCATGGACACCCGCGTTCGTGCCGCCACTCCGTCCCCGTTCAGAATCGATGCCGAAACGAACGCGCACGCCGCTCGACGTGCTGCTCACCGAAATCCGCGCGTGCCGCGCCTGCGAAGCCGACCTCCCGCTCGGCCCGCGCCCCGTCGTGCGCGCCCATCGCGACGCCCGCATCCTGATCGTCGGGCAGGCGCCCGGCGCCCGCGTCCACGCGAGCGGCATCCCGTGGGACGATGCGAGCGGCAAGCGGCTGCGTGACTGGCTCGGCGTCGACCCCGACACGTTCTACGACGAGACACGCTTCGCGATCGTGCCGATGGGCTTCTGCTACCCGGGCCGCGGTGCGAGCGGCGACAACCCGCCGCGCCCCGAATGCGCGCGACTGTGGCTCGACCGGCTGCTCGCCGGATTGCCGTCGATCCGGCTGACGCTGCTGGTCGGCCAGTACGCGCAGCGGCATTTCCTGCGCGACACACGCAAGGCGACGCTGACCGACACCGTGCACGCGTGGCGCGACTACGGCCCCGGCGTGCTGCCGCTGCCGCATCCGTCGCCGCGCAATCAGGCGTGGTTCAAACATCATCCGTGGTTCGACGCCGAGATCGTGCCCGAACTGCGCCGGCGCATCGCGCCGCTGATCGCCGGCTGACACAAGCCGGCCGTGCCCCGCTTCCTACCGAAATGAATCAGAACGACATCGATTTTTCATGCACCGGCTGCGGCCGTTGCTGCCACGACCTGCGCATTCCGCTGACCGTCGCCGAGGCCACTGCCTGGCTGCGGCGCGGCGGCCACGTGGAACTGTTGTGCGACGCCATGCCCTGGCCCGTCGAACCGGCCGCCGACGACGCGTTCGCCGCGTACAAGCGCGCCCGTTCGTCGCCCGCGCTCAGCGGTACGCTGCCGGTACGCGTCACGACCCTGCTCACCGCGTCCCATGCCGGGCCATGCCCGAACCTGCTCGACGATTTGCGCTGCGGCATCTACGAAGAACGGCCGCTGGTGTGCCGGATCTACCCGGCCGAGGTCAATCCGTTCGTGCCGCTGGTGCCGGACGGCAAGCAGTGCCCGTCCGATGCGTGGCAGCACGCGCCGCTCACCCGCGGCGGCACGATCGTCGACGCGCTCACGCGCGAGAACATCGTGCGCGCGCGGGAAGCAAGCGCGGCCGAGGCGCCGCTGCGCGCGCGCCTGTGCGCAGCGCTCGGCATCGATACGGCAGCCGTCGCGAACGAAGGCTTCGCGATTCATGCGCCGCCCGCCGACCTGCTGCTGGCCGCGCTGCGCGTGCTCGACGATGCGCGCGCGACGGCCGCCGCCGAGGCTGCCCCGACGGCATGGACGCTGCTCACGAATCGCAGCGCGACGGCCGACACGCTCCGCTCGGTCGGCGCATCCAGCCGGCTTGCCGCATCCGACGAGGCCGGCGCGCGCTGCCGCTACCTGGGCTTTCATCCGGCCGCCTGATTGGCTCGTCGCCGGGCGGGTGCGCGCCGCCCGGCCGGCCGGTGCGGATCGCGCCCGCGGATTCCGGCCGCGCCCGGTTCGCTGTACCATCGCGGCTCAACCGCGTCACGAACAGCAGAATCCTTCATGCCCTCCACCGCCCCGCCGCGCCTGTACGGGATGCCCGAACGCAGCGACCGGCTCGATTTCTACATCCGCGACCAGGCGTCGCGCCAGGCGATCACCGAGCCGCATCGGCACGCGTATTTCCAGATCCAGTTCAACCTCGGCGGCGACACCGAACAGCGGATCGGCGGCGTCACGCGGCCGTTTCCGCGCGGCGCGCTCGCGTTCGTGCTGCCGCACCGCGAGCACCTGATTCCGCATCCGGAAGGTGCGCACTTCATCGTGATCAACTTCAGCCAGGCGTTCCTGCGCGCCGATCTCGACGTCGATCCGCTCGATCTCGAGGACGTGCCCGCGCACCGCTTTCCCGAGCTGACGCCGTTCCGCTTCCAGGAACATCTCGACTTCATCCTGACCGGCGACGCCTTCGACGAGGCGCGCCGCCTCGCGCTGTGCATGCTCGATGCCGACCGCGTGCGCACCTTCGGCTCGACCACGTTGCTGCGCGGCTACTTGCTGCAGCTGATCGGACTCGTCTGCACGCAGTACGCGGGGGCGCTCGACAAGCTCGCGCAGCGCGGCGCCCAGCGCGCGGGCCGGCGCGACGCGCTCGCGCGCGTGCTGCGCCACGTGCGCGCGAACCTGACCCGCGAGGACCTGACGCTCGCGGCCACCGCCGAGGCCGCCTTCCTGTCGCCGAACTACCTCGCGCACCTGGTGCGCAAGGAAACCGGCAGCACCTTCACCGATCTCGTGACCGAGCGCCGGATCGCGCTCGCGCAATCGCTGCTCGCGCATACGAGCCGGCGCATCGCCGACATCGCGCGTTCCGTCGGTTTCCGTGACGAAGGGTATTTCGCGCGGCGCTTCCGCGCGCGGGTCGGCGTGTCGCCGAAGGCGTACCGCGACGCGAACGCCGCGCTGCCGGCCGCCGACGACGCGCCAGTGGCCGGCGACGCGTAGATTTGTCCGGTTAAAGCGCAGTTGCGTCGCATCCGGGCGCGCATGCGTCGGGTATCGTTCCATGCATGCCGGCCCGTAGTGGATTGCGCGGGCGACGGCATCCGTCTTTCCATCGAACGAGGCCATCCGATGTCCGCATACGTCATCGACGCTTCCGAGCGTCCTTCCGTCGAAGTCGAACAGTCGTCCGCGCGCTTTCCGGTGCGCCGCGTGTTCTGTGTCGGCCGCAACTACGCCGACCACGCGCGCGAAATGGGCGCCGATCCCGATCGCGAACCACCGTTCTTCTTCACGAAACCGGCCGACGCGATCGTCCCGGCCGCCGGCACCGTCCCGTATCCGCCGCTGACCGGCGACCTCCATCACGAAATCGAGCTGGTCGTCGCGATCGGCAAGGACGGCCGGTCGATCGACCCGGCCGAGGCGCTGTCGCATGTGTGGGGTTACGGCGTCGGCGTCGACCTCACGCGCCGCGACCTGCAGGCCGAGGCGAAGAAGCTGAGCCGGCCGTGGGACTGGGCGAAGGGCTTCGATGCGTCCGGCCCCGTGACCGCGCTGCGCGCGGCGACCGCGACCGGCCATCCGGCCAGCGGCCGGATCTGGCTCGCGGTCAACGGCGAAACGCGCCAGCAAGGCGATCTCGCCGACATGATCTGGGCCGTGCCGGACGTGATCGCGTACGTGTCGCGCTCGGTCGAGCTGAAGGCCGGCGACCTGATCTTCACCGGCACGCCGGCCGGCGTCGGCGCGCTGCAGCCGGGCGACCGCGTGACGGGTGGCGTCGACGGCGTCGCGACGTTCGAGTTCGTGATGGGGGCGAAGCCGTAACGCATCGTGCGGGGGCATGTGACGTGGCGTTCGTCCGACGGCCGTCGCGTCGTGCCGCTCCTTGCCGATCCGGGTGGCGATTGCATCGTGCCGGATCGGCATGCCGTTCGTGTCCCGTCGATCACGCGCCCCGTTCGCGTGCGTCGAAAATTCGTATGCACACCGCAGCCGCCAGCGCGATCGCCGCGGACAGCAGCATCATGACCAGCGGCGCATGACCGGCGTTGCCGACGGTCAGCACAGCGCCCGTCAGCGACGATAGCGCCGCCCCGCCCGCGATCGTCATCGCCCCGGCCAGCCCCGATGCGCTACCGGTCAGCTCCGGCCGCACCGACATCGCACCCGCATGCGCGCCCGGGTTCGACAGCCCGTTGCCGATGCCGATCAGCACGCACGGCCCGAACCATGCGATCGCGTGCGTCGCCCCTCCGAAAAACAACGCGAGCGCGATCGCCGGCCCCATGCACGCGACCACGCGTCCGCACAGAATCGTCGTGGCGAGCGGATAGCGATGCGCGTAACGCGCGGCCAGAAAGCTGCCACACACGAAGCCGGCCGTGATCGTCCCCATGTAGAAGCCGATTTCCGCCGGCGGGATGCGGAACACGGCCTGCGCGGCGAGCGGCGCGCCGGCCAGGAACGCGTAGAACGCGCCGGTCGAAAACGCCATGCAAAGCGCATAGGCCCAGAAGCGGCACGCCCGGAGCAGCGCGGGATATGCGCGAAGCTGCTGGGCAAGCGTCACGGCGCGCATCGTATGCGTCTCCGCGAGATCGAACGCGCACCAGCCGAGCAGCACGATACCGCCCGCACCGAGCAGCCAGAAGCTCGCGCGCCAGCCGACCGTCTGATCGAGCACGCCGCCGAGCGTCGGTCCGATCATCGGCGCGAACGCGGCCGCCATCGCGGCATAGCCGATCCGGCTCGCCGCGCGCGCGCCGCCGGCGGTATCGCGCAGCGTCGCCATCGACACCGGATAGACCGACGTGATCGCCGCCTGCATCAACCGGCACGCGAGGAACGCACGGATGTCGGTCGCCATCGCGCAGCCCAGCGACCCGAGCGTGAAGACGCCGAGGCTCGTCAGCATGATCGGCCGCCGCCCGAATCGGTCCGACAGCGGCCCCATCACGAACTCGAGCGAAGCGGCGACTGCTGCGTAGCCGCCGAGAGACAGTGCGACGAGTGCGTAGTCGGCGCGCAGGTCAAGCGCAATCGCGGGCAGTGACGGCAGGAACAGGCTCAACGGCAGCACCGAGAACGCGCATAGCAGGATCAGCGTTGCGGGTCGCGGTGCGGCTCGTTCGGAAGCGATCG
The DNA here is from genome assembly GCF_902833125.1 of Burkholderia sp. BCC1640. Taxonomy (NCBI): domain Bacteria; kingdom Pseudomonadati; phylum Pseudomonadota; class Betaproteobacteria; order Burkholderiales; family Burkholderiaceae; genus Burkholderia; species Burkholderia sp. BCC1640. The sequence goes on from NZ_CADFEF010000018.1 coordinate 159,109, forward strand.
GCGGGTTTGGTTGCAAGCGGGTGGCCTCCGGGCGCGTGGCCGTGCGCAATGGAAAAGGAGCTTGTGGATTTCCGTGGATGTCGCTTGTCGATCCGAAACGGACGGTCGCTCCTGCGCGAAGCGGTCATTCAATTCGTCAGCGCTGGCATCCGTCTACGCTATCAATAATTTATCAATGACCACGCAAAAAGTACCGATCCCATCAAAATAAGAGCAATCCCGTTCGCCACGACGACCAGTTTTGCATATTTTGTTTTAAAAACAAACGAATAAAATCCAAACAAATTAACCCATGGGTGCCGCTTCCGAAACTCAAGAAAAAGCGACGGAGAGACTGCTTTAAGAATCCCAATTGCTATACAAAATGCACCGGCGATGCTGGCCCCTAGTTTTTCGTTCATTTCCAACCTCTACTTAACCAAGGCTTACACCCGCTCGTGCTTCGGCTGCACGAACGTATGCGTCTGTCTGCCACTCCTCGTAACCTAGAAGGAACCCCTCCATGCGTTCAAGTGATTCGTTCCAGCCGGTTACTTTCGCCGTATGCCAAAGAAGGATATAGGCATCAATTCGCCACGCTTCATCAGATCTCGCATACAAAATTCGTCTTGTACGGTAGCCTTTCAGAATTTCTGTTTCGACGTACTCTCTTTTGAGAAATAGTCCGTCCGCCACATAGCGATCGAATAGTTGCTCGGGAATCACGCTCTCGTCTGTCGACGACGGATATTCCTCACTAAAGGCGGCAAGAGGTTTCATGCCGTCAAGCATCAACGCAAGTTCCCGGTTTGTGTGGATTTGATAAGGAAGGTCGTCAAACCAACGGCGGGGTCTCAGAACTGCTGAGATCGATTCTCCAACGGGCAGTCCGAAATGTGATGAGAATCTAGCCGTCTCGTGGGCATCCAACTCATAATCATGGTCGCAGTCAAAATCGTCGCCTTCCAACAAGGATGAAATGACAGACGAATCCGGCACTTCGATCGGAAAGCTCTTTGCGGAACATGCCGTGTTCACATCAATGGTTTCGACAATGAATTTCATGACCATATCGAAGCCCCGGGGTTAGATATTGAAGATTGTCGTCAATCTAGCGCCGTCAGTCCAACGTCCGCTCCTGGCCGCTCGCGGCCGGCCGCCGCCCTGCAACGCGCGACTGGCGCAGATCGACCCGGAGCTGTCTCTGGCCAATGGCTCGATCGGTCGCTTGTCATCGGTATCGACCTAGCTTGCAGACGGATAGCCTGTGTCATGAATAAAGAGAAGCCGATAATCCAAGGAAGCTCGGGCCACTGAGCGTGGCCCCGTCCAGCGAGCCACCGCTACTAAGAGCATTGGATACGGCAGCGAGAATGCCACTCCTGTCCGCGTTGTTTCTCAATACATGACGAGGGCCGGAGTGAAAGATGTGTTGGGCAATCTCCAGCGCCGCCACGAAAACCGGCTCATGAGTGATTGGAACCTCCACCCAAGCTCCGGATTCATCTCGCACCGCAAAAGTGTCCGGTAGCGTCATGCCCGATGCCGCCGGCAGATGTGACGCCACGACCAAGCCGAACGCTTCCGGAATGATATCGACTAGTCTACGCACTGTCGTATCATCTCCGACTAATGCTCGAATTCGGTTTTCGATTTCGTCATCGATACATTCTTGAGCACCGAGAATTTCGACTGCAGCAACAATTATGTTGATGGAAACAGGCACCATTCCGTCGATTGATTTTCTGATTGCGGTGTGGGTAGTCTTGGTCTCAGTACGACCATTGTCAATGGCCTCAGCTCCGACGTCGAACGTCTCTTCATGGCCGGTAGCTGTCCCTCCCCATCAGCGACAACTGACCGGCAGTTGCCGGTCGTGATCTCCAGCAACTGGCCGAACGGCGAACTGCGAGCAGTCCCCTGCGGGCCACTGGTAAACTCGGGCAGCCAAAGCAACTTTTCCCGGTCACATGAGCACGCAACCCACCGCAGCACCTGCACCCGTCACTCCAATGATGCAGCAGTACCTGCGCCTTATCTGACAAGGCTAGATACGCAAAGCTACGCCGAGACCTACGCCCGCACTTTTATGGATGGGCCGCTACCGACCCAAACGTGACGTCAGGCCTTCTCATTTGCGGACATTCGCGGCAAGGTGTATTCCTTAGAGTCCCCCCCAAGCCACTGAATTACGGTTCCATGTTCATCGCTTAGCTCGACTTGAGCGAGTGCGCCGTTCACCAGCGAGAGCTGCGGAGGGACATGCCCAATATCCATATCGTAAATAATCGGGCAACCAACCTCGCCAAGAGCCGACTGCAATGCTTCGACGTAGCTTAAATCGCCGGATTGGATGCGGTCAGGTCCGGCATTTCGACCGATCAATATTCCGGAAAGCCCTTCGAACCACCCATTAAAGCGCAGGCCCAGCAGAGAGCGGACAACGTCGCAGGGTTTCATTTCCGCATTCTCCAAATAAAGAAGCGTCCCATCCGCCCCGGAATGCTGGACAAAATGCGGAACGCCCCCGAACTCAGTGCCGGCGAGCCGGGGGATTGTATCTAGGCAGCCACCAATGAGTCGGCCCGAGAGCTTGAGATCAGACGCGTTGCCATCCAACAACTTCCAGGTTGTATCTTCTTCAAACGAAGAGCCAGCCTGCGATTTTGCATCCATGCTCTTGTGGCGTAGCGACGCGCTCTGAGAAAACCGAGCACCGGGCGGCAAAGTCAAAATACCCCAGATCGCAGATGTCACTTCGTCGAAATCGGTCGGTCCGAGTTGCATCAGGTTCGGCCCATGTAAAGTCGCCCATCCCGCAATGGTTGTAAGCGGGAGATGCAACGTGCTGAGATCCGAAAAGCCCGAAAACCACTTTGCCGGGGCGGTCGCTAACGCCCGGAAGTCAAGAAGCGGCAGCAACTCCATCGCGAGTTCGCCGCCCCACGGCGGCATGATGGCGGCGACGTCGGGATCCGTCAGAAATCGCATCAATTCCGAAGCACGCTGTTCGCGTGAGGCACTGGCAGATCTGTAATGCTGGCGAAGGCATCCGCCTTCGATCACCCGATACCCCCGCTGACTCAACGCCTCAATTGCCGCATCGAGGCGAGCGTGCAAATGTATGGGAACCCCGGATGATGGCGCGGTTATCGCGATCAGGTCACCATGAGCAAGCGGTTTCGGGAAGCGAATATTCATTGTTTTTGTCTGGGTTGTCAGAGAACGCGCAATTGCCTTACCGATTCAAGTATGGGGTCGGTAGCGATTCTAGTGGTCTACCGAACATCGAATCGCGTGCAAAATCGGTGAACTGATAGTCGTTCGCGGCCACATTGTCGACGATTCAAAAACCAGAGTCGAATGTCCCAAACTGGCCGAATCCGGAAGCTCGAAGTTGGTGGCCAGTCGCCCGCGCTGGCACCGGCGCCGAACTCCCACTGCCGACCCTGAAGCGACGTTCATCATCGCCGAAAGCGGACTTTGCCGGTGTGCAGACCTGCGGTCCAGAATCGACGTTGATCGAGGTCAGTCGCGATCTACGCCTGGATGAGCGTGGCACCGCGGAAAACGTTATAGGGCGCGGATTCGAGGCTCAAGCGTTCAGGGATTGGCAGTCCGTTGCCGCAGTAGTCGATTTCAACATAACTCAAATGGCCAGAATTGTCGGCAAACAAAAGGATTTCAAGCGACCGCAACTCTTCAAAGCCACTGTGATCGCGGAAGTCTGCTTCAAACACTAGTCTGTAACCGTGTCCGCTAGTTGCTATTCTAGGCAACTCGTCGGGAGTGGTCATTGACAGTGCGAAACTGTTGCACCCGCATTCACAAAGCTCAACGATTTTGGCGTTCGCAAATTGGGCTGCTAGCGCATTGGCATTGGGAAATTGACAGCGTTCAAGAATGAACGCAATCCAATAAGCTGCGCGGTCTTTGTCGTTTCGCATTTTGGGCCCGGGTCTCTCAAGTAGCTTGCAGCTTGCGAGCACAAAAACCCGAATCTGTGGGCGAAAAAACCGAGAACCCGAACTCGACGAGCGCGGACCGTAGTCGCTCGGTAAGTGTTATCCCATAGACCTCCAGGATCGAATAACCCGGATCGTACGAGTGACAATTGTGGTGTTCGTCGACAGAATTGAGGATTGCGTCGAACCAGCTTTCTTGATCCACACCATATTGAATGAACGTGGTGACGCCGCCTTCCATGTTGAGCCTGGATGGGTTCGGCGATGCTCTCCAGATTTGCTCGGCAACAGCAATATTCGCGGTAGTAGCAACGACCCAAGTGTGCCGTACTCTCGTGGCCACTTCCTGGATACGAGCGCCGAAATCAGGATCTACGATGAGTGCGACCGTGTTGTTCGTCGGCATTCGTCTTCTCCCGTTGCGCGCACCTATCCCATCAGGAACAGGCAGGTTGAAAGAGTCCGATGGCAATTGTCAACGATTCAGCCAGCAATGTCGAATGTCAGAAACTGGCTGGCTGCAGCCCGACGCGTTCGGCTGTAGGCGACCCGGAACGGTCCGTCGACTTTCTCGGTAGCGGTCATTCGTTGTTGGGTTTGGGCGTTGGTATGATTTTGATTTGATCGAGAAGAAAAGAGATTGAACAACGAATGAGACTCGACATCGAGGGCAAAGCGGCCATCATCGCGCCTACGTACACACAGATCGCTCGTGAGCTCAAGTCACT